>CAYOBD010000022.1:0-15383 GCA_964402005.1 uncultured Eggerthellaceae bacterium | reverse complement strand
GGACCGCTCAGAGGAACCGCTGCCCCGGTTATTGCCGTGGCCCTCCCTGTTGTTCCCGGCAGGACCGGGCGTCGGCCTCGGCTGAGAAATGTCCGGTTTGGTCAGGACCTTCACGTTCATGACGATCTGGGAATGATCCCCGTCCGGCGTCGCGGTTCCCGCGTCGTTTGTAGAAATGATGCTGGATATTTCCAGCAGAGAGTCCAGCACCCTTCCTTCCGAAAGTGCGCCCTGTTCCGCCGCCGCCAGATTCAGGCGGTACGTCACAAAGCGGTACAGCGCGGCGGAGGAAAAACTCCTTCTGGCAAGATTCCGCGGGATAGAAAGCTATGCGGTCGGCACGGCGCGCGCCGTCGGCGGAGAGCTCACCATCACGTTCAAGGATGCTGAGCAGGCAGACAAGGTTCAGCCTGGCATGGAGCTGGAAGTGGGCGACGTGACGACCGAGGTGCTCGCCGTCGGCGTCGAAGAAGATGGGACCGTCATAGCCTCCGCACAAGCCAACATACCGGACGGCATGTACGATATCCGCGTGGGATACAACACCACGCAAGTCATATCGATGCTGATCAACTGACGGGGTGCCGAGCGTGGGGAAGGTGAATCATCCGATCACCAAAGGCGTCGCAAAGGTGCCGATGGTCATGCAGATGGAGACGCTCGAGTGCGGTGCCGCTGCATTGGCCATGATCTTGGCGTACTACGGAAAGTGGATGTCGCTTGAGCAGGTGCGTTCCGATTGCGGCGTATCGCGCGACGGCGCAAGCATCCAAAACATCGCCACAGCCGCCCGCAGCTACGGCATGGAGGTTGAAGGCTTCAGCCGCGGCATCGATGCGCTCAAAACGATGGGGCCATTCCCCTGCATCGTCGTCTGGAACAATACCAGCTACGTCGTGTGCTGCGGTTTCAAGGGCAATCACGCCTACATCAACGACCCAGCACGCGGCTCGCGCAAGATCACGATGGAAGAATTCAGGCGCTCCTTTAGCGGCATCTGCCTTACATTTGCCCCCACGGAGGAATTCGTACCCGAAGGCAAACGCAAGAGCACGATCGAATTCGCACGCAAGCGCCTGCGCGGTGCCGGCGTTGCCGTCGCTTTCGTTGCGCTCACAACGCTCATCGGCTATCTGTTCGAGATGATCACCCCGGCATTCTCGCGCTTCTTCTTGGACCATCTTCTTACGAAAGAGAATGCTGATCTGCTTATGCCCTTCATCGGCCTTTTGGCTGCCGTCTGCGTGATTCAGGTGACCTTGACCGCCGTACAGGCAATCTACTCGCTCAAGATAAACGGCAAGATGGCCATTATCGGATCCAGCACGTTCATGTGGAAGGTGCTGCGCTTGCCGATGGAATTCTTCTCGCAGCGCTTAGCTGGCGATATCCAACAACGAAAATCAACGAATGCCACCATCGCAGAAACCCTGGTGAACACATTCACTCCGCTTTTGTTGAACATCGCCATGGTGTTGTTCTACCTGATTGTCATGATCCGCTACTCGCTTCTGCTCACATTAGTCGGCATCGGGGCCATTGCAATCAACTCGCTGCTCGCCAACCTCATATCCCACAAGCGCATCAACATCACCCGCGTTCAGATGCGTGATTCGGGCAAACTCGAATCAAGTACCGTCTCGGGCATCCAAATGATCGAAACGATCAAAGCTTCTGGCGCCGAGAATGGATATTTCGCAAAATGGGCGGGCTACCAGGCTTCCGTGAATACGGCAACGGCACGTTTTGCCAACTTGAACATGTATCTGGGCATGGTGCCGGATTTCCTGTCGACCCTTGCGAACTACACCGTAATCGTCATCGGCGTATTCCTTGTCATGCAAGGCAGGTTCTCGCTCGGTATGGTCATGGCTTTCCAAGGATACATCCAATTGCTCATGAACCCTGCGATGACCACAATCAGGGCAGGTCAGACATTGCAAGAGATGCGCACGCAAATGGAGCGCGTAGAAGACGTGATGGAATACCCCGACGACTCGAACTACCGCGACGACCCGCTCGACGACGAAGCCGACTACGGCAAGCTCGATGGGAAAGTGGAGATGCGAAACGTCACGTTCGGCTATGCGAAGCTGGGTGATCCGGTTATCGAGGACTTCTCCATGACGGTAGAACCTGGCGCGAGCGTGGCGTTCGTCGGAGCATCGGGATGCGGCAAATCCACTCTTTCGAAACTCATCGCCGGTCTATACCAGCCTTGGAGCGGAGAGATTCTGCTCGACGATATGCCTGCAGCAGAAATCGACCGCAGCGTGTTCACGGGGTCGGTGGCTGTTGTGGACCAGGACATCATCTTGTTCGAGGACACCATCGCTAACAACATCCGGATGTGGGATGAATCCATCGAGGACTTCGAGGTTATCTTGGCTGCACGCGATGCGCAGATCCATAAGGACATCTTGGCGCGCGAGGGCGGCTACGCTGGCATGATCACCGAAGGCGGCCGCGACCTATCCGGCGGCCAACGACAGCGGCTTGAAATCGCCCGTGTACTCGCAGCCGATCCAAGCGTCATCATCATGGACGAGGCAACGAGCGCCCTGGATGCCAAGACCGAACACGAGGTCGTGCAAGCTGTGCGCGATCGAGGCGTGACTTGCATCATCATCGCGCACCGTCTTTCGACGATTCGCGATTGTGACGAAATCATCGTGCTCGACCACGGGCGGGTCGTCGAACGTGGTACGCATGACGAGCTCTACGCCAAAGGCGGCGTATACACCGATCTGGTATCCAACGATTAGGAGGGGGTGAGGCTATGGGCATTTTCGACGAGCAAATTCGCCAGCGCAAACGCAACGACCAGAATCTGTTCGAGGACTCCATCCTCCGCATGGCCTCCGCAGTCGTTGGCAGCGAAACAGCTGGGGCGATGGCCAGCAGTCACGTCGTGACGAAAGAAGCCGTCGATGACATCTTGAAGTACTACCGCATCAACCCCGTCGACATACCCTCCAGCATAGTCGACCCCGACGAGCAGTTGGAATACGCACTGCGCCCACATGGCATCATGCATCGCATGGTTGCTCTGTCGAAGGGTTGGTACAAAGATGCCTTCGGACCCATGATCGCGTATCGTGTAAGCGACGGTGCACCGATTCCGCTGTTCCCGAAGTCATATCGGGGTTACTGGTTCCGCGATGAAACGGGCCGCAAGGTTACAGTGAATTCCCGAAATGAGCACTTGTTCACGATGGAGGCGCGGTGTTTCTACCGACCGTTACCCCTCGGCAAGATCGGCGTATCCGACCTGCTCAAATACATGAAGGAATGCCTGAATGCAGTCGATATAGGATTGCTCGTCGGAATATCCTTGTTCGCTACGCTCATCGGCACGCTGCTGCCGCCCATTGTGAAGCTGCTAACCGGCGGTGTAGCCAATACCAACAGCTATGCATTGCTATGGTCCACAGCAGCATTCCTGTTCTGCACCGCACTCGCGCAACTGCTCGTAAAAGCGTCGCGTGAAATCGCCCTAAACCGCATTCTCATAAAGGCAACAACATCTGTCGCTGCCGCCTTCATGATGCGCATCCTAAGCCTTCCGGCGACGTTCTTCCGTAATTACAGTGCCGGAGAGCTGGCAAGCCGCTGTTCGGCGGCAACGACCCTTGTCAACCTGATTGTGTCGAACGTCCTCTCGCTCGGTGTCACTGCCCTGTTCTCCCTTGTGTACGTTGTGCAGATCAATCAATTCGCACCTGCACTCACGTTGCCGGCGATCGGGATCATCGCGGCAACGGTTGCGGTCATGCTCGCCACTTCCATAGCGCAGATGCGCGTTACACACCAACAAGTCGAATACGCTGCCAAGGAGAACGGCAAGAGCTTCTCCATGATCTACGGCGTTCAGAAGATCAAGCTCGCCGGCGCCGAGAAGCGCGCATTCGCCCAATGGGCGCGCTCCTATACGAAGAGCGCCGAATTGCAGTACAACCCACCTATGTTCCTGAAGTTAAGCGGCGCCATCTATACAGCCGTAACGCTTGCGGGCGCGATTATCCTGTACTTCCTCGCCGCCATCTCCGGCGTTACGCCACCGGATTACATTGCGTTCTTCGCGGCTTATGGCATGGTGTCGGGAGCTTTCGCATCGATGGCCGGCGTCGTGAAAGCCTTCGCGCAAATCAAACCCTATCTTGACATGGCGAAACCCATACTGGAGGCCGGGCCTGAGGTCGCTGAAACCAAGGAGATTCTGACTGAGTTGTCCGGCCGCATCGAACTCAACGACGTTTATTTCCGCTATGACGAAAACATGCCCTATGTCGTCGATGGCATGAACCTGAAGATTCGCACCGGCGAATACGTAGCCATCGTCGGGAAATCGGGCTGCGGCAAAACAACGCTCGTGCGATTGCTGCTCGGCTTCGAGACGCCCGAAAAAGGCGCCATCTACTACGACGGTAAGGACATAACGAGCGTCGATCTGCGCTCCCTGCGTCGACGCATCGGCGCGGTCACGCAGGATGGCAGCTTGTTCTCTGAAGACATTTACTCGAACATTACGATATCGGCGCCAGGATTGTCCGAAGAGGATGCATGGAAAGCTGCCGAGATAGCCGGCATTGCCGATGACATCCGCGCGATGCCGATGGGCATGCAAACGATGGTGTCAGAGGGTTCGGGCGGCATCTCGGGCGGACAGAAGCAGCGTCTGATGATCGCGCGTGCCATAGCCCCCAAACCGCGGGTGCTCATCTTCGACGAAGCCACGAGCGCACTCGATAACCGTACGCAGAAACAGGTGTCCGAAGCGCTCGATGCGCTGAAATGCACGCGCATCGTCATTGCGCACCGGCTGTCGACCATCAAGAACTGCGATCGCATTCTCTATCTGGAGGACGGGCGCATCGTCGAAGACGGCACCTATGAAGAGCTCATCGAAAAGAACGGCCTATTCGCTGAGCTTGTGGAGCGCCAGCGTCTCGATGTTTAGCGGTGCCCATAATGGGCATACGCATAGAGGAGCAAGGAGCCATTCATGATGAAAAGGCATAACGTGATGCATCACGGCTTGGCATTCGCCTTCGCCGCAATACTGGCAACGGGACTCGTTTCATGTTCGCAGCAGACGCAGGCACCTGCTTCCGATAGCACCTCGCAGGGAAGCGCTGCGGTCTCGCAAGGTGAAAATGCGCTGTATGGTTCCCCGTGGGTCACAAGCATCTTCACCGGCAACCTGCCCGATGCAGCACCCGAAGCCGTAGACGACCTATATCTGCACTATGCCTATGACTATGCCGCCGCACATCAGGACGTCGCCTTCGCCTCCGTCGCAAACGACACGAGCGGCGAGCTGCAAACGGTCGTGACCGCAGCGATCAAGGACGAATCGCTCGCAAGCCCTGAGCTGAACCAGCTCCGCATCTTCTACGGTCAGGCAGCCGATATAGATGCGCTCGAGGCGGCGGGTCTTGAGGAGCTGAACCCCTATCTGAAAGCCGTCATGGACGCAAATTCACTCGACGAGCTCGAAGCGGTTATGCTATCCGACGGCTTCCCATTCAGTCCTTGGATCGAGACCACCGTAAGTGCAGCAGATATGAAATCGACCATGTGCGTGGCGGTCATGCCGAACATGCTGTTCTCGGATGCAGAGTCAGGCGCCTATTTCTACCAAGATACCGATGATGCGGAAACCCAGGCCGCCTACGATCTCATGAAATCGCAGAAGCTGGTTCTCGTCCAAGCCGACCTTGGCCTGTTATCCATCTCTGAGAGCCCTGAGCATGCAGCCGAAATCGCTAACGCCTTCTTCGAGCTGGAGAAGCGTTACGGCAAAGACGAGGATCCGAACAAGTACCTGAATGCGGAATATGGCGCTCAGACCAAAGCCGTCCAGCTTTTCACTTTCGACGAACTCGAGGCGGCATGCCCCAACTTCCCGATTCGCGCAACGCTTGCGAAGCTCGGTGAGGACACAGGCGATGGCGTCATCATCATGTACCCCGAATGGCTCTCCTCGTTCAACGATGTTTGGACCGAAGAGAACTTCGAGCTTCTGCGCAACATGACCGCCGTGAAGATCCTGCGTGAATGCTCGGGCTTCATCGCCCCATCGCTTTACGCGAATGTCCGTGCGTATTTAAGACAGGCCGATCCGACAGCCGACGAGTTCGCCTACGCCGCATGCGACAAGACAACGACGTTCGCTCAGCTGCTCGCCAAGGCCTACGTTGAGCAGGAGCTAGGCGAACAAGCGGTAGAGGATTTGGAAAAGCTCGCAAACGACCTCATCGATTCCTACATCGAACTCGTTGGCGACACGACTTGGCTGGATGCGGATTCGCGCGAGAACGTTATGGACAAGATCGACAATATGGCGCTGAACATCCTGTATCCCGACGGGGGCTACTTCGACTACAGCGGGCTTGAGCTTACTCCGACCGAGAAGGGTGGCACGCTTCTGGGCAACTACCTTGCGCTCAAGGCGTACAACGACAAGCTCGAGGCTGAGCTCATAGGTCAGCCGGCGCGCGCGAGCGCCACATGGCTCTACATGAGGCCCACCACGCAGAACTGCTTCTATGAACCGATAAGCAATTCCATCAACATCTTCCCCGGCTACATAACGAGCACGATGTATGCCAAGGACATAAGCCCAGAGGAGCTGCTCGCAGGCGCAGGATTCGCCATCGGCCATGAGATAAGCCATGCATTCGATTACTCGGGAAGCCAGTTCAACGCATTCGGGGAGCCCATTGCGGTCTTCGCCGATGCAAACGTACAAGAATACGTCGCGAAGCGCCAGGCTATTGCAGACTACTATTCGACGATCGAAACCATGCCCGGGGTAACCGTCGATGGTACGGCCGTGAGCGCCGAAGCGACCGCAGATCTTTGCGGAATGCAGGTGATTCTGAAGCGGGCACAGGATATCGAGGGCTTCAACTACGAGAAGATGTTCGGATGCTTCGCCAGCTCGCGGGCGACAGTGTACGCACCTGGCTATGCAAGCCTGCTACGCATCGACCCCCACGCACTGGGCAACCTGCGCGTGAATGTAAGCGCCCAGATGTTCGACGAGTTCTATGACACGTTCGGTGCGACCGAGGGCAATGCGATGTATGTCGCCCCCGAAAACCGCCTCGCGATGTGGGGCGATCGGTCTAGCTAGAAGAACGGAGGCACCATGCATCCATCACGTTATACCATTGTCGAATTCGACGACCAACGAGGCGAACATCTCCTGTACAACACGGCAAACGGAGCTTTCGCAACACTCGATGCGGAGGCTTTCGCCGGTTTTAAAGCCATTGCCGATGACAACCAGGACAGCAACGATGCACTTATGCGGCAGCTCGCAGAACTCGGTTTCGTTACAGAAAGCACCTCGGAGGATGAGCTCGCAGCATATCGGGAGTTCATGCAAGCTGCATGGGATGACCACAGCACATTCGGACTCAGCCTGATTCCCACCTACGCTTGCAACTTCAAGTGCCCCTATTGCTATGAGCAGGGGCACAACGCCATCAAAGGCAAGATGGACGGGCGCATTATGGATGCCATCATGGCGTTCGTCGAAGCGCATTACGCCGAGCATGCGTTCACGGCGCTCGAGGTGCAATGGTACGGCGGCGACCCTTCGCTTGCCCTCGATGCGGTAGCGGAGATGTCGGCGCGCATGATCGCTTGGTGCGAAGAGCGCAACATTTCCTACAATGCCATGATGCTCACGAACGCGAACGTAATCGGTGAAGAAGAGGCGCAGACCATCGCTGATTGCCGCATTTCGACCATCCTGCTGACCATTGACGGTCCCGAGGAGATACACAACCAACGCCGCGTAGCTGCCAACGGCACAAATTCCTACGAGCGCACTATCCAGGCCGCACGCTACCTGCGAGCCCACGGTATCGTGCTGCAGGCCAGCATGAATGTCGATCGCATCACTTGGCCACTCTTCGCCGAGACGCGTGACAAGCTGCTCGTCGAGGAAGGCATCTATGTGAACCCGGGGCGTCTGTGCGACTATGGGCACACATACGGCACCGCGCCGTTTGCGCCGCCCACATTCGACCTGCTCAGCCACGATGAATTCTGCAAGTTGCGCCTCGAACAGTTCGCAAGCGAGCCCCACACGGCTCCCGAACTGCGCGAGATGCTGCGCCCAATCGACCATTTCTGCACAGGGCAGTCGGGCGATTATTTCGTCATCGATTGCCTCGGCGACGTCTACCACTGCGACGGCTGGGTGGGAGATAAGAGCTTCGTGCGTTTCAGCATCCTAGACGATCCATCCACGTGGAAACCCTCGGAGATCACATTCGATGCGACACGCGACCAGGAATGCGCAGCTTGCGAGATCATGCCGATTTGCCTGGGCAGCTGCACTTGGGAGCGCACCTGCACCGGCATGCCCTGCCATCCGATGAAGAATCACATGGGTGCTTATCTGCGCATTTACCGCAATTGCTTCGACGCGGACGCGCCTGTTGGCGTAACCGTGCTCGCCGAACCGATTCGGTAGTACACAAACGCAGCCAGCCTACCCGACTATAATGTGGCCTAGGCGCTGCTCCGCGTATGTCCGGTGCAGCGCCTAGCGCGAACTAGAAGCGCAATCGATTCTATGGGTCACCCGCACATATGCGGGACAGCGAGCAGAGAGGAAACCACCATGAAGATTACAGTCTTGAACGGAAGCCCCCGCAAGGAGAACACGGCTGCAATGGTTGCAGCTTTCGCGGAGGGCGCCGAGTCCGCTGGTCACGAGGTCGAAATCCTGCATGTCGGCAAAATGAAGATCGCCGGATGCCTGGGATGCGAGTACTGCCACGGCAAGGGCGAGGGCGCATGTGTGCAGAAGGACGATTTCGAGAAGGTCCTGCCCGCCTATCAGGATTGCGACATGATCGTCTTCGCAGCACCGCTGTACTATTTCGGGCTCTCCGCCCGGATGCAAGCCGCAATCGAGCGCGTTTACTGCATCGGCAAACCGCCGAAGGCAACGAAAGCCGCCCTGTTCGTGAGCGCGGGCGCATCAATGCCGGATGGCCCTATTGCTCAGTTCGAGGGCTACACCGCATACACTGGCATCGAGAACGCCGGCGTCTTCACCGCTCTTGGTGCCGAAAACGGATCCGAAGCCAAACTTGCCGAGCTCAGGGCATTCGGCGCAAGCCTATAGCGCATTCGATTGCTTAACGCCGAAGCGAAGCGAGGCAGACGGCAGGCGCTTCCTAAAAGACGGCAATCTCTTCATAGAAAGCGGAAAACTCTTCCTAGAAGAGTTTTCCGCTTTATCTTGAGTCATCTTGGTCGAAGACGCGCCTCGTGCGGTCTGACGATCGGCGAACCGTAACCTTGCCCGTTGTTCCCGTGCCGGCCGCATTGCTGCTGCCCGTCGAAACAGCCCAACTCATAAAGGCCGTAACGCCCAGCACGACAATAAGCCACGCAGCGAGCGCCACCCCTGCTGCCCATAGCGGAATACCCGCCGTAAAGTGCAAGACAAAGAGCACAATGGCCGGCAGGGCCCAAAAGCCGTTCAGAATCAGGTTAAACCCATAGCACAATATGAATCCGCCATCGACTCCCGGTCGCTTCATGATGCACCTCGCATAGCGCGTTCTACCCCTCGATCAGTATAACGTACCTGCATGCACCGCCTGGCAGCGCCTGAATTCCATCACGCGACGATGATCTGCGCGCTTTCCGTATCGTAATCAGCCATCGCGACTGCGCGGATTGCAGGATCATCATAGGTCGAGTAGTAATACGTGTTTGTGCGGCACGACACGCCGCCAGTGAAGATGGTCCTCTCGAACGCCCCGTCGGTCATGCGCGCAGCCCCGTCAATCATTGCCACACCGGTCAGTATATGAAACAAGCGGCTGACATTCTCCTCTTCGGTCGATTTCTGCGGATAGTGCGCGTTCAGATACGCCACACGCACGAAGCGCGAGGGCGAATAGTAATCTCCCGGCAGCCCGCGCATGCCGCCACCCGAACCATAAGCCGAAAGCTCAGCCGTGCACCAAGCAAGCGGACCCGGCACGTCGGGCGTCACGTTGATATAGTTGCGAACGTTCTCCGCATGCCATGCAAACCCTGGCTGGTTGGCCAAGACATCGAAGTCGTCATGGAACACCTGCATTCCTTCCGCAGTGTATTCCACCACGATGGAACGCGTCGCATCGCCGATGATCCAGTGCAGCAGCGACGAGGGAAACTTATCGTTGATGGGTTTATCCACGATGACCGCATCGGCAAGCGCGGCCTCCACCTGGTCGACCGTCTCGAAGCCGGCAACGACCCACAACGGAAACTCATAAGCGGCAATGCTTGTTTTACCCTCGACAGGCCCCGATCCGTACTGCGCATAGCCCGGGAAGTTCAATCCCGCAACGGCAAGACCCGCATCGTTGGCGCAGTCGAAATACAACGGCACATCATCCTGCACGATACCCATGCCGATAATGGCATGCTTGATCTGCACAACGGCACCGAACGGGGATTTCGGAGTATAGCCCGTGGGGGTAATGACCACCTTTTCGCCATACGAGCAGCTCCAGTCAAGATTGCGGCCGAAATACATGTTGCCGCTATCATCTGCGAATCGGACACCTGTGCACATGACGCACCCCTTCTCCTCGACAACCCTCCTCTATAATACCCCAAAGTACAGGTAGGATATCAATCGTGCCGCCAGCGGGAATCCGAGTGCAGTCAAAGCACCGCTGCAGCGAGAATGAGGGTCATATCCGCAAAATGTGCGCCGCAATCGGACACGCGCGTCACAACCGAGAACAGATGCCGCAGCCGAAGACGGGCACCGCAACCTGAGACGAGCGCCGCAGCCGAAGACGGGCGCCGCAGTCGAAGACAAGCGCCGCAACCGCAAATGAGCCGAAGAAACGCCCCCTCAGCTCGTCCGCAGAAGTTCGCGGTACAGTTGCTCATCGGTCGCGCCAAACACATTGAACACAACGACCATATCCGTGCTATGCCCATCAAGCCATGCGCGCACCGTGCGCACAGCGATTTCGGCAGCTTCCTTCTGCGGGAAACCGAACACGCCCGTGCTGATACAACAAAACGCAACCGAATGCAGCCCGTGCATGATCGCAAGGTCCAGGCAGCTGCGATAACAAGAAGCCAGCTGCTCGCGATGCACGTCGGTGGGTGCGCCGTTGGCGATTGGACCTACGGTGTGTATCACATGTCCCGACGGCAAGTTGTAGGCCGGGGTGATCTTGACAGTACCCGTTGGTTCTTCGTGGCCTTGCTCCTGCATGATGCGGGCGCACTCGATACGCAGCTGCACGCCCGCGAACGTGTGAATAGCGTTATCGATGCAGAAATGCCCAGGCACCCAGCAGCCGAGTAGTTGGCTATTGGCGGCGTTGACGATTGCATCGACCGCAAGCGTCGTGATATCGCCGCGCCACAAACGCAACCGCGAATCGACAGCGGACGGCTCCACCCCGTCGAGCCCCGTGATGCCGGCATTAGCAATCATGCCCTGCAGCAGCTCGTCTTGCTGTGCAAGCCACTCGGAATCGGGCGGCATCGGCGGCCGCGTATTCACAAGAGCCCGAAACCCATTCCATAGCTCGTCGACATCGTGCGTTGCCGGAGCCTCAATCCCCCGTTCCGAACAAAGAGCGGGCACGAGGCTTTCCAGAAGTTGCAGTTTACGTATTGCTTCCATGGTTCTCTCCATTCAGCCCTTGTAGTCCCGAAGGGTTTTCCCTTGTCAACCTGGCATTCACCAAGCTTGCTATCTGCAGTTTCACGCCGACGGGTTTCCCTTATCAAGCTGCCAATTATCAAGCCTGTCATCTACGGTTTCGCGTCGATGAGTTTCCCTTATCAACCCATTAAAGCAGCTCACTGAGCACCTGGTCGATATCTGCATCGACCAGGATCGAACGCTCTCGGATCGAAGGATGCGCGAGCGCTTCCCCGAAATTCACGCATGCATATGTCGCCTGCGGATTCTCGTACGTGTAGCGCCAAAACGGGTACTTGATGATGCCCGGCGTATTGCCGCCCACTCCGAGTTCCAGGTAGAGCACCTTGTCGTCCTTGCGCTCTTCCAGATACGCACCATAGCGTTGAGCCGCCGCATGCCAACCCTCGTCTTCGACAAACTTGTCATCGGCGCGCAGGTTCATGATCATCGGTGCGCCGCACACGGGACAAATCGGCACGAGCTCGCTCGGTACGCGCATATCGCGCTGCTCTTCCACCATGCGTTTCACCGCGTCGTAGTTATCATAGGTCTTGTTATGGCACGGCACTGTGCACTGGAACAAGCCGTAATCACCCTGCGTATAGAACAACCGCTCTTTGGGAAAGCCCGTCACCTGGAACCGATGGTCAACATTGGTCGTAATGACGAAGAAGTCTTTGCCATCGAGTATGTTCAAAAGCTTAACGTAGGTGTCCTTCGGCGTCGGCACATAGCGGTTGCACCAGATGAAACGGCTCCAGAACGCCCATTGCTGCTCGGGCGTCGGAAAGCGGAAAAACCCTGCCGTATACATGTCGGTGAATCCGTATTCGGCAATGAAGTCGCCGAATAGCCTTTCGAAGCGCTCCCCCGCATAAGTAAGCCCCGCCGACGTGGACAACCCTGCACCCGCGCCCACCACGATTGCATCGGCACCATCGATCGCCTTGCGTAATTCGACGATTGCCGAGATGCGGTTATCTTCCATAGCGCGCTCCTCTCCACATTGGGCAGTAATCGCAAGTTCCTTGAGCTGCACCGTGCGCAGCCCTTGATGCAAACCCTACTACCGCGCCATGAGCTGTCCTTGGCGCAAACCCTACAGCCATGCCGTGCGCAGCCCTTGATGCAAACCCTACTGTTATGCCAAGAGCAACTCTCAATGCTCATTCCTACAACCACATTGCGAGCAGCTTTTTACGCAATTCGGCACGACGGTGAATCCACTCAGGATCCGTTGGCCGGGTACGCACACCCAGCATGCGACGCAAACCCTGCGCAAAAGCATCGAACTCATCGACATCCATAAGCTGCGCCCGCGTAAGCGGAAGGACCTTCACATTCGCGATGACGAGCTCGACTTCTCGCTTCGAATCGCGATACCGTGCCCATTCCCCAGCATGCTCCGCATCGCTGTTATACTCGACATCGATATTAACTCCCGGCCAAAACAGGTCGGGGTAGCGCTCCTTTACACCATCGGGGTTGCTGATAACGAGCTTAGGATTGAAGACCGGTTTGGGAAGTCCGTAACCGCCGAGGCGCTTAGGCAAGCATAGCAGCAGATAAACCGCAGTTTCCATCGGAGAAGCCGATCCATCGGCTACCCAGCGTAACGCAGTCTGAGCTTCGCGCTTTCCGCGGCGTCCCCACAAACGCTCGGTAAAGCGCACGGCTCGGCTAGATACCATCGCACGTGGAAGGTCATATGCGCATGCACGGCTCTTTTGACGTCGATCGAGCTCCAGCCCTTCCGCATTTCCCCCACAGGCCGAACTCACATGATCGATGCTATATGTACCGCAGAGTTCCATGCCGAGGCTGATTGCATCGATCGGATCAAGCTCCTTTGCCATCTGGGAGAATAAGAATTGCGGAGTGCAAACGCATATGCCATGGCCTATATCGAGAAACGTCCCAGACAGCACAGGACCACCCAGAACCTGCGTAACCAGATGCTTTGTGCTGGTCCCCCGGGTTCGGTCGTCCACATAAACGCGAATGGGGTCACCTGCATGCCCAAGCCACCTGCAGGCAGTCTCATCAAGCCCGTCGAGCGCGCGCTTGGTATTGATGGCATCATCCAGATATTTCTTCCGCACTGCGATGCCCTGAAGACCGCCCTCCCCGTTCTCGATCCGCAGATGATGTATCAGATTCAGCGATGATATCGGCGCAAGATAAAGCCGCATACCCCTCCTATCTCAGCGTGCATTTTAGAAACGCAATTATGCCATAATTTGCAGAGATTCTGAAGATTATTGGTGTCATCTCGCCACCCGAGCGAAACAACACCGCTCTATCGCCTGGTAGATGGCTCGTTTTTCGGAGGGTGTTTTCAGGCGCACTGATTTTCTTCAGAATCTTTGAAATTTATGGCATTTTTACAAAAAGAAAATGCACACACCGCATTCGGCAAGACTGTGCCGACTAGCACGCCTCTCGGCGAACTCTTACCGCCTTCAATGCTTTGATGTCCATTTGGCGCATCGCATCGAGCAAAGCGTCGATGTCGTCTTTGGTGTTGAAATATCCGACGCTAACGCGCACCGTGCCACGGTTTTCCAGGGATTTCAGATACGGATGCAGGGCCGAAACGCAATGGTGCCCAACTCGTACGGCTATATCGTGCTTGTCATCGAGTATCTGACCGATTGCGTTGGCGTTCACGTCTCCCAGATTGAATGACACGACGCTCCCTTGGTTTTCCATTCCACCCGGCGCCTTATACAGCTTGATTTCCGGAAGCTCGGCCAAACCGTCTATCAGATACTCCATCAGCTTTTTCTCATGGCTCAGCACATCAACCGTCTTGAGCCAGCCAAGCGATGCGGCAAGCCCCGCGACGGCCGGTGTGTCGATGCTGCCTGCTTCCAGCTTTTCGGGAATGGACTCAGGCATGGTCAGCTCCAAGGACTTTATGCCATTTCCTCCCGCCAGGAACACGTCCAGATCTACGCCGTTACGCAAAACGGCCCCGGCGGTTCCGAAGGTGGAGTAAAGGGTCTTATGACCTGCATAGGCTATCGCGTCGGCGTTGAGCGTTGCGAAGTTGAGATCGATGAGTCCGAAAGCCTGCGCCGCATCGAGAAGGGTGAATGCATCGTATCTCTTCGCAAGGTCGAACACTTGCTGAGCAGGCAGGATGTAACCCGTCACATTGCTGCACGCGTTGACAGCGACGAAGCTCGGCGGGAATTTCTCGAACATCGCCTCGGTTTTCTCAAGGTCGATTGCGAGGCTGCCCTTCACGTGCGGTATGAGGCGGACATTGACTCCATAACGGTCCCTCATCAACATAAGGGGACGCATTACGGAATTGTGCTCGTACATGGTGACGTATGCGTTCGCGCCCTCCTGCCATCGCTGCCCACAGATGATTTGGTTCAAGGCGATGGTCGTCGAAGGCGCCATGAAAACAGATGCCGCTTGCGTCGCATTGCAAAGCTCAAGAAGCTGTGCTTTGACATCTAAGATCAGCTCGCTCGCCTCTCTGGCCGAAGCATACACTCCGCGACCGGCGTTCACAGCGCTGTTTCTATTGAAAGCGTCGACTGCTTCATATACGCACTCTGGCTTCGGGAATGTCGTTGCAGCGTTATCCAGATAAATTATTTCAACCACGCCCCTAAAGACACGCAGATGGTGGTACACCCCTGTAGCAGGACTGTACCACGAC
>CAYOBD010000021.1:0-15520 GCA_964402005.1 uncultured Eggerthellaceae bacterium | reverse complement strand
CACTTCGATTTCGCGATGCCTTCGCTGCATCTGCGCGTTGATGTCGAACATCACGATAAGCGCAACCATAATCAGGCCGACCTGCACCACGATTCCTATTCCCAGGAAATCGTCGATGGAGCTAAGGGTTTCCTTAACGTAGGCATCATCTACATCTGGATCATCGAGCGGATCGACGATCGCAAAGCCCGTCTGCTTATCTTTGTAATATTGCTCGATTGGCGCCGCAGAACCCTCGATAACGCTTTCCGTGGTCTGCCGCATCCACACGCTTGACGTGAAGATGATAAGCCCCAGCAAGATCACCCATGCCACGATCGAACGCGCGTAGCGGTGCTCGGTATCACGGCGCATGATCTGGCGGAAATACAGAAAGCCCAGAATGCCCCATGTAGCCAAAATCAGATATGACTCGGTGGCAAGGGTCTTAACCGAGGTGAGATTGGGTATCAAGAACTCGAGCGCGAATAGCACAGACACTATCAGGCCCGCTATGCCCCATATGCGCGCACCTCTATCTCCTGCCATGCGCGCGGTCTTGATAGCCGATGCGGAAGCGAATGCATAGACGATGGTCGCACCGACGGTGGTGACGTCGACGATCCAGCTGATTGCCGCACGACCGAAGAAAGGCAGGATGATGGACACGCACATGATGGCAAGAATAGCGCGGCGCGGCGCTTCGTTTTTATCCAGCTTGGCGAAGCTCCCGACCATCATGCCGTCCTTGGCGAGCGTCTGCAGAAGGCGGCTCAGCGCGATGTAATTGCCGATCAGGCCCGTAAAGATGCCGCAAAGCGCAGCTATGCCCAGTATGGTCGAACCCGCATCGCCCAACACGGTATATGCCGCATAGAACACCGGCACCGACATGATGCCGGAACAATCGTCCAGATTCTCCAGATACTGGCTCCAATTCGCATACCCTTCCGGAACGACCGTCGCCGCCATAAGCCCGAGCAAGGCGTAGGCGATGCCTGCAGCCACAAGCGCCGTTACAATAATTGCAAAAACGCGCTTCATGGAAAACTTGCTTTCAGCTGCTGAATGAGAGATCGATTCGAAGCCGACGTACGCCCACGGAGCCAGCGCGAAGATAGTGAACACGCCCCCAAGAACACTTTGCCTAGGTGCGAAAACCGGATCGAAGCCGACGGTTTGCATCGTCGGGCTGCCTGTCGCTACGACGAATACGACAACGATTCCCCCGAATAGCAGCACGGCCATGATGATCTGCATCATGGCTGCAGCGCGCCTGCGCAGGCACAGCAGCGCGCCTATCACCAACGCCAGCACGGCCAGCAGTATCTCGCCAAAATAGATGTGGAAGCCGGCTATCTCATAATCGAAGCCGAACTGGAACGTGCTGCCGAGCAACGTCCGCGCAATCAGGGGCAATGCAGTCGCATTCGCCCAGATGATCGCAGCATATGTAAGGATGAGGAACCATGCGCTCACAAACCCGTGATCAGCGCCGAAGCATTCCTTCGTATACGTGTACGTACCGCCGTTATCGGGGAACCGGTTCATCAGGTAATGGTAGTTCTTGCCGATGACCATCATGATGACCGCACCGAGCCCTAAGCCCAGAGCGGTTCCCACTGGTCCTGCGATAGGCAAGAACGTGTTACCGGGCATGACAAATGAGCCCCACCCGACCGCGCAGCCGAACGCGAGCGCCCATGCGCCGACCACGCCGAGATACGGCGAAGGCCCTCGTCCGTCAGGTTTCTTTTGAAGACTCGTCATCGGTTCTTAATCTTTCATTCGGCGGCACACTTGTCTGTGACAAGTGTGCCACACGAAACACTTAGTAAGGTAAACATTTTTACAGCAATACACTAGTTAGAACTACCCGCTCCGCAAATACTCACATCGTCCTCAACTTGCACAGAAAGCCCGCGTGGACGAACTCTACTTACTCCTGCTTAGACGCTTCGTAGCGGGCAATACCATCCTTCGTCTTCTCGTACAGCACTGCAATGGCGTGAATCCGCTCCTGCACCTGCTCATCGGTAAGCTTGCGGGGATTGCCCGATCGGAACTCCTCGGTGATCTCGGAGGCAGCGCTCGCTAAGCCCGTCAAGCCCAGATTCGCGCATACGCCCTTGACGGCATGGGCCGTTTCGAAAAGCTGCTTTGGATCCATCGTGTCGCCGGCAGCGATCAGGTCGTCGACCACACCGTTTTGCGGAAGTTTTCGGATGTGCTTGTCCACTAGTTTCTCAACCCGAAGCACGGTCATGGCTTGCTTATAGCTTCCGCCGATGCTCTCGTACAATTCCTGAAGATCCATTTTCCAGTCCCTTCCAATTCCATCTGCCGACGCATGGGCTACATGCGCTTCGACTTGATCACAGCTTCTCGTCCCCTGCCCGATCTGATGTTTTCCCAATCTGCTGCCTGATCACGTCGTACAACGTGTCGGCCGCTACGGGTTTTGCCAGATGGACATCCATTCCCGCCTCCAGCGATTGACGCACGTCCTCGTCAAATGCATTCGCCGTCAGCGCAATAATCGGTACGGTCTGCGCATAGGCTCGATCCATAGCCCTTATGCGCCGGGTCGCCTCCAAACCATCCATCACCGGCATACGCAGATCCATCAGAATCGCATCGTAGTAAGAATCAGCGGATTGGCTGACCATATCGACGGCGATCTGCCCATTCTCGGCATGCTCCGTCTCGGCGCCCTCCAGCTCGAGCAAATCGGCGACTATTTCGGCGTTTTCGGGGACATCCTCCACAATCAGGATACGAGCGCCCTCAAGGGAAATCTCCGATTCCGATTCGTCTGGTTCCGCATCGGCTTGCCGGATTCCCGTGCACACCAGCGAAACCTCGATGAAGAACGTAGAACCCTCGCCTTTCTTGCTTTGCGCCTCGATTGTTCCGCCCATAAGGCCCACGATGTTCTTGGCAACTGCCAAGCTCAGGCCGCCGCCGCCATAACGGGTAGTTACGCTAGCATCCTCTTGGGCGAAAGCGTTGAATACCTTCGCAGCGAAATCCTCGCTCATCCCAACGCCGGTATCCGCAATCGCAAACCGGATCGTATAGACTGCGTCATCCTTCGAAGCGCATTCGACAGAGAACTTAACCGTCCCAGGCGGGTCGGTGTATTTGACAGCGTTGTCCAAGATGCTGAGCAATACCCGCTTAAGCTGCATCTCATCGCCGATGAAGCAGCGGTCGTCGCATTGCGCACCGGCCAGCTCGTACGCAAGGCCTTTCTCCTCGCAAAGCGCACCCGCAATAGCATCGATCTGGTTCACCGTATCCGCCAGGGCGAATTCCTTGTTCTCGATCGTAAACATGCCGTCTGCATTGCGGTTCATATCAAGGATGTTGTTTATGAGTCCGAGAAGATGCCGTGCGCTCAGGTTGATTTTCTCAAGATGGTCCCTAACGTCCGGCGTCAGATCGGGATTGCGCAGGGCGATGCCATCCATCCCGAGAATCACATTCAGGGGCGTGCGCATCTCGTGGCTGATGCTCGCCAGAAAACTCGCCTTGGCCTTGCTTGCCTCTTCAGCAGCTTTGAGCTCCATCTCGCGCTGTTCGTTTTCCACGATTCGCTGGGTTATGTTTCCCAGGTACTTGTACATGATGAACACGAAAACGCTGCCGAAGAATAGGATGCCCGCAATTACCAGATCGGGCTTGCCGAAAATGCCCACTACCAGGTACCCCACCAGGAACATGGCGAGAAGGATGATGGGGATATACAGGATGCCGCTCTTGCTCGACCACGATTCGAGGCCCTTGACGTAACGAGCGAACCGGATGAAACCGTAGATGTTGTACACCATGAGTGCCGCGCCTGCATACACCATGGCGTAAACCGCCCACTCGATCACGAAAGCACCTCCTTCTGCGCATCGCTATGCTGCAAATACCCTCGCTGCAGCGTTTAATACACCAATTTATATTCTAATAAAGAAACTCCATTTAAGACATCAGGAACAGAAAAGAAATGCGGCCGAACGGGAACCCCCATTCGGCCGCATCGTCAGCTGCATCATCGCTCGCAAGCAAGGCTTTTGCCCTCCATCTCAGGAGGGGCTTCTATGCCGATCAGATCGAGCAGGGTCGGCGCGATATTGCAGAGCGCGCCTGTCTCGCCTGTAAGCGTCATGCCCGTGCCGCAGTAATCTACCAGGCAGAATGGGACGGGGTTGGTCGTATGGGCCGTATGCGGCGTGCCGTCGTCCGCGATCATCTTGTCGGCATTGCCGTGATCAGCCGTGATCAGAGCGAATCCGCCCTGCTCCTCGAGGGCCCCGAGCACCTGCGCGATGCCCGTGTCCACCGCTTCCACAGCGGCTTTCGCCGCCGGTATGACGCCGGTATGTCCCACCATGTCGCAGTTCGCGAAGTTCACGATGTAGACATCCGCCACGCCCTCCGCGATGGCAGCCGCAAGCTTTTCGGCCACCTCGGGTTCGCTCATCTCGGGCTGAAGGTCGTAGGTTGCCACCTTCGGGCTAGCCACGAGTTGGCGTTGTTCGCCGGGTTTTGGCTCTTCCCTGCCCCCGTTCAAGAAGAACGTGACATGGGCATATTTCTCCGTCTCTGCGATGTGGTATTGCGCAAGGCCTTGCGCAGCGAGCACATCGGCGAGTACGTTGTCCGGGAAGGACTTCGCAAATGCGATGGGCGCGGGGATTTCGGGGTCGTATTCCGTCAGGCAAACGAAGTTCACCTGCGGACGCGCGCCGAATGCTTCGATCTGCTCAGCAGTCAAGCCGAATTCGGCAAGCTCGTCGTCACTGTTCACGAATACGCGTGTAAGCTGGCGCGCACGGTCAGGCCGGAAATTGAAGAAGACAACCGAATCGCCGTCGCGTACGCCGCGATCATAGAGAGTGACCGGTATCACGAACTCATCGGTCACGCCGTCGGCATACGAAGCCTCCATGGCCTGCACCGGGTCTTGGGCAGCAACGCCCTGCGCGTGCGCAATCGCATCCCATGCGCGCGCTATGCGCTCCCAACGCTTATCTCGATCCATCGCGTAGTAGCGGCCTTCAATGGTGGCGATCGATGCGTCGAAGCCATCGCCGTTCAATTCGTCCAGCTTGGCCTGCAGTTCGGCCACGTAGCCCGCTCCGCTCGAAGGCGGCACATCGCGGCCATCCATGAAGCAGTGGACGAACACCTTCGCTACGCCCGATGCCTTCGCAGCCGCAAGCAGGGCATACAGGTGCTCGTTGTTCGAATGCACGCCACCGTCGGACAGAAGCCCCATGAAATGCAGCGCAGCATCGGGCTTAGCAGCAGCGGCAAACGCAGCGTTGATCACATCGTTGTGCGCAATCGAGCCGTCGGCGCACGCATGGTTGATGCGCGTAAGCTCCTGGAACACTATACGTCCTGCGCCGATGTTGAGGTGTCCCACCTCGGAGTTGCCCATCTGACCCTCTGGCAGGCCAACCGCTTCGCCGCTCGCCTCGAGCTGGGTCGTCGGGCACTGCCCGAAGAAGTAATCCAGATGCGGGGTCTCGGCAAGAGAAATTGCATTGCCTGGACCGGGCTCGGCCAAACCGAACCCGTCCATTATGATCAGCACCGCCGGCAAATTGAGCTGCGCGCGCTCGGCAGTGCTTTTACGCTCCCACCCCATTATCGGCACGCTTCGATCAGCTGCACGAACGACGGAGCCTTCAGCGACGCGCCTCCGATCAGGCCGCCGTCGATGTCAGGCTCGGCAATCAGCAGGCTCACGTTGCCGGGATTCATCGATCCGCCGTACAGCACGCGCATCTGCTGGGCCGTTTCTTCGCCGAACAAGCGGGCCAGCGTAGCGCGGATCGCCGCGCACACCTCCTGCGCCTGCTCAGGCGTTGCGGTGCGGCCCGTGCCGATGGCCCAGATAGGCTCATAGGCGATAACGCACTTCGCAGCCTCAGCAGCGTCGAATCCGGCAAACGCAGCGTCTACCTGCGCGCATACGAAATCGATATAGGTCCCCTCGTCGCGGATGGCAAGCGACTCGCCCACGCAGATGATCGGGGAAATGCCGCCGGCAAGCAGTGCTTGCGCCTTGCGGTTCACGCCTTCGTTCGTCTCGCCGAACATCTCGCGGCGCTCGGAGTGCCCGACGATGCAGTAACCGCACCCGATTTCGGCGAGCATGCCTACCGAAACCTCGCCCGTGTAGGCGCCCGAAGGCTCCCAATGCACGTTCTGCGCGCCGATTGCGATGTTCGTCTTATCGAATTCGAAGACGGTCTTCACCGGCTTCAGATCGGGGAACGGCGGGCAAACCACGATGTCGCACCAGTCATCCCAATCCTTCTCGTATTGGTTCGAGATGTCCTGCGCCAACACGACTGCCTCCGCAATCGTGTTGTTCATCTTCCAGTTGCCTGCAATCATCGGTTTTCGTTCCATTGCCGGCCTCCTTTCGTTAACGAGCCAAAGAAACGGAGCTTTGACTCACTGGCTACGCTTTTTGACACGTAGCGCGGTGTGGTATTTGATGGGCCCAATGGCCCGTCCCCTTGGCCCACGATGGGCCCGGTGGTCCGTCCCTCTGGCCCACGATGGGCCAAAGGCTCCGTCCCTCTGGCCCATACGCTTGCATCCTAGCTATTAGTCGAGCGCTGCCACTCCAGGCAGTACCTTGCCCTCGACCAGCTCCATCGACGCGCCGCCGCCCGTCGATATGAACGTCATCTTGTCGGCCAGGCCGAACTTGTTCACTGCTGCCACGCTATCGCCGCCGCCAATGATCGTATCGGCCGCTTCGTTAGCAGCCACAGCCTCTGCGACGCCCTTCGTACCGGCCGCGAACGCCTCCATCTCGAACACGCCCATCGGTCCATTCCAGAACACGGTGTTCGCCTCGGCGATAGATCTGGCGTACAGCTCGACGGTGGCGGGCCCGATGTCGAGGCCCATCATATCTGCAGGAATCTCGTCGGACGAAACGACCTTCGTATTCGCGTCCTCTGCGAACGCGTCAGCGCACACGACATCGATCGGAAGGAGCAGCCTCACGCCGCTCTCACGCGCCTGCTCGAGCATCTCCTTGGCACGCTCGACCCATTCATCCTCTTTGAGCGACGTGCCCACTTCGAAGCCCTTGGCCATCAGGAACGTGAAGCACATGCCGCCGCCGATAATCAGCATGTCGCACTTTTCCATGAGCGCCTCGATGACGGCGATCTTGTCGGAAACCTTGCTGCCGCCCAGAATCGCGCAGAACGGGCGCTTCGGCGCATCGAGCATGCCCGTAAGCGTGGACACTTCGTTTTCCAGCAGATAGCCCGCGTATGCCGGAAGCAACGACGCGATGCCCGTTGTGGAGGCATGCGCGCGGTGCGCAGTTCCAAATGCGTCGTTTACATAAATCTCTGCCAGCGCGGCGAGCTCCTTGCAGAACTCGGGATCATTCTTCTTCTCGCGCTTGTCGAAACGCAGATTCTCGAGCAGCAGAATCTCGCCGTCGCCGAGCGCAGCCGCTTTGGCCTGCGAATCGGGACCGGCGACATCGGCCGCCAGCGTGACCGGCGCATCTACAAGCTCGGCCAGGCGCTTCGCAACGGGAGCAAGCGAGAAATCCTCCTCGAAGCCCGTGCCCGACGGACGGCCGCGATGGCTCATAAGGATAAGCTTCGCCCCTTGCCCGAGGAGCTTTTTGATGGTAGGAAGCGCCGCCCTGATACGTGTATCGTCAGATACAACGCCCTCCTTAACCGGCGTGTTGAAGTCGACGCGAACGATAACGCGTTTGCCCGCTGCATCCAGCTGATCGATAGTCTTCATGGAACCTGCCTCTCCTCGATCGGGACTTTTACTTGATACCTAGGATTATCGCACTGTTTAGGGTTTTTCGATATGCGAAATGCGCAAGACGTGGATGCCCGAGTATAAAGCGATTGGCATGAATCGGGGGGTGATCCGCAATCCGACCGTTTTACTTGGAAAACTGCAGTGCTGGGGGACTATACGGCGCGAGGCCCCGGGACAATCCGGAGCCTCGCTGCGGTTTGAAGCTGCACGTACGTGACGCGTAGCCCTAGTTGATGCGCAACCTTACAGGATCTTGGCCAGGTCGACAACGCGGTTGCTGTAGCCCCACTCGTTGTCGTACCAAGATACGCACTTGACCAGATTCGACTTGCCGCCGATAACCATGGTCAGGCCGGAGTCGAAGATCGACGATGCGGGATTGCCCACGATGTCGATGGACACGATCGGATCCTCGGTGTACTCGAGGATGCCCTTCAGGGCGCCTTCGGCAGCAGCCTTCATCGCGGCGTTGATCTCGTCGGCGGTCACTTCGCGCTCAAGCTCGACCGTCAGGTCGACCATGGATCCGTCAGGCGTGGGAACGCGCGTCGCAAAGCCGTCGAGCTTGCCTGCGAGCTCTGGCAGCACCTTCGACACGGCACGGGCAGCACCGGTCGTCGTCGGAATCAGCGACAGAGCCGCAGCGCGTGCACGGCGAAAGTCCTTGTGGGAATTGTCGAGAATGCGCTGGTCGGTTGTGTATGCATGGATGGTGTTCATGAAGCCGCGAATGATGCCGAATTCCTCGAGCAGGACCTTGGCGAACGGCGCCAGGCAGTTCGTCGTGCAGGAGGCGTTCGAGATGACACGGTCGTTCTCAGCATCGTACTCGGCGTCGTTCACGCCCATGACGATGGTGCGGTCAACGTTCTTGCCAGGAGCCGTGAGCAGGACCTTCTTCGCGCCGCCCTTCTCAATGTGATCAATGGCCTTCGTACCGTCGTTGAACTTGCCGGTCGACTCGATGACGATATCGACGCCCAGATCGCCCCACGGGATCTCCTCGGGAGAATTGCCGTGAGTAACCTGAACCTTCTGATCGCCGACGCACAGCACTTCACCGTCGATGGACACTTCAGCGCCCAGGCGGCCGTGGACCGAATCGTACTTCAACAGATGCGTCATGGTTTCAATCTTGCTGTGGTTGTTGATGGCCACAACCTCGACCTCAGGATCTTCCCTCGCAATCCGATAGACCAGACGACCGATCCTGCCGAAACCATTGATGCCGATTTTTGTAGCCATGGGAACCTCCCCTTCCGATACTGACTTACTCACTTTGCGAATGCACCATGCATCCTTTGAGTCCTATTGTAGCGGATATCACCCATTGCGGCGCTTCCATTTGCAGATGGATGCAGTGGGAAGATGCGTGTATACATGATGCTGCAGGTCACTGCGTTATTCAGCGCCAAATACCGACCAGATTTTCCCGCTATTCCTGCGCCATCTGCTCGATACGGCGCATGCGATGGTACACGGCGGATTTTGAAAGCGGCGGAGATGCATGCTGGCCGAGCTCTGCTAACGTAGCCTCGGGGAATGCCACGCGCAGGCGGATGATCTCGCGCAGGGCAGGCGGCAGATTGTCCAAGCCGTGCTTGTCGATGACGACGCGCATGGCGTGCATCTGGTCGGCGGCCGCATTGCCGGCTTTCTTCTGATTAGCCATCTCGGCGTTGGCAAGGCGATTCACTTCGTTGCGCACGCTTTTGAGCACACGTTCGCTTTCCAGCTCGAGCGCCTGTCTATGTGCGCCGATGTAGGCGAGCACTTGCAAGATGGCTTCGCCGCTTTTGAGATAGACCATCTGAGAGCTGCGACGGCGCATGACGCGCCCCTTGATGCCCTTGCGCCCCATGAGCTCCACAAGCCCATCGGCAAGCTCGGGCGATTCGACCGTAATCTCCAAGTGGAAATCGCCGCGCGGATCGGCTACGAACCCGCTGCCCAGAAACGCTCCGCGCAGATATGCAGCCGCGCAGCACTGCTTGGCCACGAGCGCAGGCGAAATCCCCATTTCGAAGCCGGCTTCCCCCAATACGCCCATATCGTGCAACGCCTCTTCGAAGCCCTTCTGGTTAGGAACCTCTATCAGGTAGTTCGGCGTTTTGTGCAGCACGCTGCGGCGCATCGTCAGGTCCGTGCGCAGGCCGTACTGCTCATGTATCAGCTTGATGACCAGACGTGCAACGGATGCGATGTCGCAAGCAACCTCCAGACGGCTGCGGCCGCCGCCGCTCAGGAACAGCGACCCTTCGATGCGAATCAGCGCCGCCAAAAGCGCACGGTTGCAATGGGAGCATCCCGGCTCGACAAGCGTGAGCTCCTCTTTCACGTCGGAGTTAAACGACACGCGTCCGAATCACCTCCAGAAGCGCCGAACGCAGCTTCGCCGGATCATGCCAAGTCGGATAGCTCTCATCGACCAGGTCGCGCACCAGGACGCGCGTACCCTGCTTTTCGATTGCCTCGATATCGCCCTCGTTCACCGCAAGCGGACGCGCCGTGCCGTCTGCAACCCAAGGACGCTCGTCAGCTGACTGCGCGCTCTGCATGAGCATGACATCCACCAGTCCGTGCATACCGTGCGCTTCGAGCGCCCGGTAGTGGTCGAGCGCCGAAAGGCCCCGCGTCTCGCCCTGGATATCGGCGAGCGAGCATGCGAACACGACGGTCGCACCCGATGCACGGACAGCGTCCTCGATACCTGGGACGAGCAAGCTCGATATGATCGATGTGAACAACGACCCCGGTCCGAGCACGATCAAGTCCGCAGCCCGGATCGCTTCGACGGCAGGCTCGTAAGCGGAGATGCCGCTTTCCGAGCGCAGGACCACCTTCGAGAGCGGCGCACGTGAATGGCATGCAACCGCCTGCCCCTCGATCGTGCGGCCATCGCGGGTCTTGGCCACGAGCGTCACGCGGTCAAGGGTAGACGGATACACCTTGCCGCGCGCTTTCAGAAGCTGTTCGCAGATGGCAATCGCCTCAGGAAAACCGCCCGCCGTCGACTCGAGAGTCGTCAGCATAAGATTGCCCAAAGTATGGTTCTCGGCGAACGAGAATCGCGTCTTGAACGCCTTCGTCATGGGATCATCGGCATCCGCCGCCATGGCGGTAATGCATTTGCGTACGTCGCCCGGCGGCGTAGCGCCTACTTGGTCGCGCAAGATTCCGGTCGACCCGCCGTCATCGGCCATCGAGACGACGGCCGATGTCTGTATTCCCATCGACAGCAGCGTACGAATGGATACGGGTGCGCCCGTGCCACCGCCGATGACGACAGCGCGCATGCGCTTGAGCGTTTTGTCGCCCACAACCAAATCCGGCAGCGCGGCAAACGCGGCCGTTGCAGACGGATCATGGCTGAAAGGCCCGTTTGTAAGCGGCGCCATCTCAGGCCTCCTCACCGATGCCGGCGTCAGAGCCGATGGCGCCATCGCCTTCATCTTCCCATTCGGGCTTGTCCACGCCGATCACTTCGCCATCATCGCGCACGGCAAGGGCAAGGTCGCGGTGCGCGACGCTCACACGATAGCCGGAGCTGCGCAGATAGTCGCCCGTCGCCTCGGCGAGCACCACGCTGCGATGTTGCCCGCCCGTGCATCCCACAGCTATGGCGAGATGCTGCTTGCCTTCTGCCACATAACCCGGCATCACGCAATCGAGCAGCGCACACCAGCGCTTGAGAAAGACCTCGGTCTCCTTCTTGTGCAGCACGAAATTGCGCACCTCGTCATCAAGACCTGTCATAGTGCGCATGCGGGGATCGTAATAGGGATTCGGCAGGAAACGCACATCGATCACCAGATCGGCGTCCGCCGGAGCGGCGTGCTTGAATCCGAACGAGTAAACGGATACCGACATGACGGGCTTGCTCTCCCCGAGCGAGTAGGCCTGCTCGAGCCGCTTTCGCAGCTCGGCCGGCAGCATATTCGTGGTATCGATGACGTAATCGGCGCGCATCCGTAAGTCTTTCAGCAGCATCCGCTCGCGCTCGATGCCGAGCGCTATGGACGCGCCGTCGTTGCACAGCGGATGCCGACGGCGGCTTGACTTGTAACGCGCTATCAGCTTCTCATCTTCAGCGTCCAAAAAGACGATGGAGTACTTGACTCCCCGCTCTTCCAAACTCTCGAGCGTCTGCTTCAGACCTGCGAAGAACCCCCTCACGCGCGCATCGCACACGACTGCGAGCCTGCGGTCGCTGCTCTTGAAGCTGGGCAGATCCGACAACTCTACCAAATTGCCGATTAGGCTCGGCGGGAGGTTGTCCACGCAGAAGAACCCGAGGTCCTCGAACACATGCATGGCTTCGGTGCGCCCCGCACCGCTCATGCCTGTCACGATCACCAAGCTCGGATATGCAGCCTCTTCTTCCATATCGATGCTCCTATTTCGATGCTCCTATTCACGGGTTTTCTCATTATACTGCGACAGCACCAGGTACAGTTCCTCTGCCACCTCGTCGGGCAAGACGTGTGCGGCCTTGATGTCTTCGAGGCTTGCCTGCGCGAGGTTCTTAAACGACTTGAACGCTTTAAGCACCGCCTTTTTGCGCACGGGGCCCAAACCCGCCACCCCGTCTAGGATGCTCGCAGTCATGCCTTTGCCTCGCAGTTCGCGATGGAACGAGATGGCGAATCGATGCGCCTCGTCGCGCACCTGCTTGACCAGGTACAGCGAGGCCGACCCGCTCGGCAAGACGATCGGACCCGTATCCTGCCAAGGCACGAACAGCTCCTCATCGCGCTTCGCCAGGCCCGCAAGCGCAATGCCCTCGACGCCCAATCGGTCGAACATCTCTATCGCGGCAGTCAATTGCGGCTTTCCGCCATCAAGAATCACCAGGTCGGGCCTCGCACCGAAACGGGAGTCCGCCATACGCTCGGGGCTGTAGCGCCGGCCGAGCACCTCCTGCATGCTCAAGAAATCGTTCGCTTCATCGAGCGGGGTCTTTATCTTGAAACGACGGTACTGGTTCTTGTCGGGGCGGCCATTCGTGAAAACGACCATCGACGCCACCGTATAGCTGCCATGGATCGTCGAGATATCGAAGCACTCGATCCGCAGCGGCGCCGTATCCATGGCAAGGGCGCTTTCGAGCTGCAACAGCGCGTCGTTAGCGCGTTTATCCTCGTAGTTCGTACGAACCTTGTAGCGCAGAAGCGTATGCGCAGCATTGCGCTCGGCCATCTGTAAAAGCTCCAGCTTCTCGCCGCGGCGCGGCTCGCAGAAACGGACCTTCGCACCATGTGCGCTATCAAGCTTGCGCGTAAGCCACTCCCCCATCGTTTCGGCATCCTCGGGCAGCGTGCGCACGATCACCTCGCGCGGTACAGAAGCCGTAGCATCGTAGTAGCGCAGCAGAAACGCCCGCAGCAGATCGTCGTCCGGCACATCGGAACCGCGGTCGAGCACGAACTCGCTGCCGTTCATGATGCGCCCCTCGCGGATCATCAGCACATGCACGCCGGCGATGGTTTCCTCGCGATGAAGCCCAATCACGTCAGCATCCAGATTGCGCGCCGAGACGGCATGCTGCCTGTCGGACAGGGCATTCACCGCTGCGATGCGCTCCTTGATGCGGCCCGCCCGCTCGAAGTCGAGCTCGGCGGCGGCTTCCATCATCTCCGCATCCATCTCCTCGAGGAACTCCTGATGCTTTCCGTCCAAGAAACGCGCCACGCGCTCGACGTTCGCACGGTATTCCTCAGGAGTCACCTGTCCGCAGCACGCACCCGGCCCCAAGCCCACATGTGCGTCGAAACACGGGCGGATCTGGCCGTTCGCGTCGAGCAGCGCATCTGCGCCACCCTTGTCCCATGCGCGCTTCATGCGCCGCCATTCGGTGCACGACGCCGAACAGATCGGCACGACGCGACGCGCGGCATCGAGCATCATGCGTGCCGCACGGCCATCTGTGAACGGACCGTAGTAGCGCGTTCCCTTGCGGTGCCGCTCGCGCGTGTATTTAATTGCAGGAAACACATCGTCCAACGTAAGCGCGATGAAGGGATACGACTTGTCGTCTTTGAAGTCGGCATTGAAGAACGGCGAGTACTGGTTTATCAGGTTCTTCTCCAGCACGAGCGCCTCATGCTCGTTTTCGACCACGATGTAATCGAACGACTCGATGGCGTCCACGAGAAGCGGAATCTTGGCACGGTCGTCCGCGAAATTCACATACTGGCGCATGCGTGCACGCAGCTGCTTGGCCTTCCCGACGTAGATGACCTGCCCATCCGCATCCTTCCACAGGTACACGCCGGGCAGCGCCGGCACATCGGCCAGCTCGCGTTTGATGCGCTCTATCTTCTGCTCGTCCATGGTGTAACTATCGCATATGAGGTGTCGGAATAAAACGGGATTCCCGTGAAGTACAATGGTTGGATACGCGAAAACGGGAATTCAAAGCAAGGCGGATTTGGAACATGGGACAGAATGCGATTGTCATCAAGGGCGCACGGCAGCACAATCTGAAGGACATCGATGTCACGATACCGCGTGACAAACTGGTCGTGATCACGGGGCTGTCGGGGTCGGGCAAGTCGAGCCTGGCATTCGACACGATGTACGCGGAGGGCCAGCGCCGTTACGTGGAAAGCCTGTCCAGCTATGCGCGCATGTTCCTCGGGCTGATGCAAAAACCCGACCTGGACAGCATCGACGGCCTTTCGCCTGCCGTATCCATCGACCAGAAAACGACAAGCCGCAATCCGCGCTCGACGGTGGGCACGACGACCGAGATCTACGACTATCTGCGCCTGTTGTTCGCGCGCGTCGGCGTTCCGCACTGCCCCGAATGCGGACGCGTCATCCAAGCGCAGACGACCGACCAGGTGACCGATGAGATCATGGCGCTCGGCGATGGCGAAACGACCAAGGCCATCATCATGGCACCCGTCGTGACGGGCCGTAAGGGCGAATGGACGAAGCTGCTTTCCGACCTGGGCCGCGAGGGTTTCGCACGCGTGCGCATCGACGGCGAGATCGTGCGCCTGACCGGCGAGCCCATCGTCCTTACCAAGACGATCAAGCATTTTATCGACGTGGTCGTCGATCGCGTGGTACTCAAGCCCAGCGCGCAAACGCGCATCGCCGAGGCGGTCGAGCTTGCCACATCGCTGGCCGACGGGCGCGTACTCGTCCAGCTGCTCGGCGCCGACGGCAAGCCGCTTGCAGAAGACGCCCCCACCTCGTCGGGCGCGACCGGCGGTCTGCGCGAAGGCGAGCACATCTTCTCGCTCGCGCTCGCCTGCCCCGAGCACGGCCACTCGATCGACGACCTGCAGCCGCGGGATTTCTCCTTCAATGCGCCGTACGGAGCCTGCCCGGAATGCCTGGGCCTGGGCAGCCGTGACGAGGTGGACCCGATGCTCGTCGTGCCAGATACGTCGCTGTCCCTGAACGAGGGCGCCGTGGCGCCGTTCAGAACGGGCAACTACTACCCGCAGGTGCTGCTCGCAGTGATGAAGCATGTGGGCGCCAACCCCGACACGCCATGGGCCGACCTGCCAAAAAAGGCGCAGAACGCGATCCTTTACGGCGTTAATGGCCGCGTGCGCGTGGATTACGTGACAGTCGACGGCCGCGAGACCTACTGGTTCATCGAGTGGCACGGTGCCCTGCACGCAGTCGAGGAGAAGCTGCGCGAGGCGAAAAGCGACATGCAGCGCGAGAAGATGGAGGCGTTCTTCGCAACCACCCCCTGCAA
>CAYOBD010000020.1:0-15718 GCA_964402005.1 uncultured Eggerthellaceae bacterium | reverse complement strand
TCCTTGGTATCGATGATGGCGTCTGAAAAATCGAACGGAGTTGCGAACTCCTTGACGAGCACCTCATCGAATCCGGCTGCATGGGCGCAATCTTCGACAACGGAGAAGAACGACTTTGCCGCTTCCTTCAGTTCGACTATTCCATGGCAAGCAATACGCAACATATAGTTTCAACCAGAGCGCTCGTATAAAAACTCGCTGTCCACCACTATAATAATGAAAAATGCCCTGCGTTGCCAAATGCTGAGGAGCTAATTCCGTTGAGCCGTCCGCATCGTACCGCCAGAAAAGCGACCCGTGTGCTGCTTCCCGTAGCACGCGCGCTGTCTCGCACGCTGTGCCTGGCGCTCTGCGCGCTGATCATCGCGGCTATTCCCGCATGCGGTTCCCCATCGCAAGGCACGGCCGAAGCAGCTCCCGCAACCACACCCGGCCCTGCCGGCAAAGTTTCCGCCACAGGGGCGGCCTACAAGCAACCTGATTCCGTGAAGGTGCCCGAATCGACTTACGAGGGCATCGATACTTCGGGTGTGAACGAAGGTTGGGTAAGCGCCTCCGCCACGAGCGCGGCACGACTGAAGTTCCAGATAATCAATGGTGAAACCACGTACAATTACGACCTTCCCAACGACGGCACACCCACGATGTATCCCATCAACATGGGCGATGGGTGGTACCAATTCCGCGTCATGCAGAACACCGAAGGAAACAACTATGTCGAGCTGGACAGCACCGAAGCCGACGTGATGCTCGATAGCGAATTCGCACCGTTTTTGATTCCGAACCAGATGTGCAACTATACCGAGTCTTCGGCATGCGTCGCCAAGGCACGCGAACTCACCGCCAAAGCGACGAACGAAGGCGAAGCTGTGGCATACATCTGCACATACGTGGCCGATAACACCAAGTACGACACTCCCAAAGCAGAGGAGCTTGCCAAATCGTCAGGCTACATCCCCAATGCGGACGATACGCTGGCCACCGGCAAGGGCATCTGCTTCGATTACGCGTCGCTTTCGGCCGCCATGCTGCGCAGCATGGGATTGCCCACGAAGGTCATGACCGGTTATGTGGGCGACGAGAAGCTCTACCATGCGTGGATCATGGTCTACGTAGACGGAACATGGAAGACTGCAACGTTTTCCGTTGAACCGAAAACCTGGTCACGTTGCGATGTGACGTTCGCTTCGACAGGAGCGACGAAGTACACAGGCAGCGGTGCCAGCTATACTGATAAGTACACGTACTGATGCGGAACCGGGTAGTTCCACGTGCAGACGCAATAGACAGCGAGGAGTTAGGCTATGGCAGACAGGCAACTTGAGAGCAGCGCCCTGAGTGCATTCTGCGGAAGCGTCGCCACCATGCTTGCAGCTGGCATCCAGACCGAGGAAGCCGCGCTGATGCTCGCCGAGAATCGCGAGCATTCACGGTTCCAGGAAGTCTGCAGCGCAATTTACGAAAGCCTGGTGGATGGCCACACGCTTTCCGAAGCCATGGAAGCAAGCGAAGGCTTTCCGCCGTACGCGGTGAACATGGTCCGCACAGGCGAGCAATCCGGCCATCTGGAAACCGTGTTGCGCAACCTGGAGATGTACTACGACGAAGAAGACCGCATGTTCGAGAAGCTGCGCAGCACCATCAGGCAACCCGCAGCCCTGCTCGTGATCATGGTCGCCATCCTTGCTTTTGCGGTATTCGCGATCCTGCCTGCGTTCCGGACCGCATACGAGAACATGGCAGGCTCTTTGGCCGCAACACCCATGGTAAGCGTGAGCGCATCCACCATCATCGGCGTGATAGCGCTCGCCATCACCGTCGTGCTGGCGATCATCGCGCTCTGGCTCATGGTCGTTTCGGGATCCGAAGGCGGACGTCAAAGGGCCCTGAAGCTGTTCGAACGCCTCCCGGGATTCAAGCGCGCGATGTTCCAGCTGGCGCTGTCGCGTTTCACTGCCTCGCTGGCTACATACATCTCATCGGGCATCACGAACGAAGAAGCCATGCGCCGTGCAACTGAAACCGTCGACAACCCCGAGCTCAGGGAGCGATTGGATAAGGCCACCGAGAGCATGATCGACCTGAATGCCCCGCGTAGCCTTGTTCAGGCCATCAGCGAGTTCGAGGTTTTCGAGCCGCTGTACGCACGCATGCTGAACGTGGGCATGCGCTCGGGAAGCACCGAGGAAACGCTCGCGCAGCTGTCGGGCACGTTCTTCGATGACGCCATCCTGCAGATGGACCGCCTGCTCAACCTCGTCGAGCCGGCGTTCTCCGCATTCCTGACCATCGCGGTGGGCGCCACGCTCATCGCAGTGATGTTGCCGCTCATCGGCATCATGGGGGCAATCGGGTAATGTACCACGAGCTGACATACAAGGAGATTTCTCGGAGGCGTCGGTCGCGCATCATCGTGGCCATCGTTTGCGTGGCGCTGTTTGCGGTCCTTGTGCTGGGCGTTGCAGCATCGGCCGATATCTCGCGCCGCCAAGCCGTGACGACCATGCGCGAAGCCGTGATCACCGCCGCTCAGCAGTGCGCGGCTATCGAGGGCTCCTACCCTTCGTCGCTTGCCCACTTGGAGAACCACTACGGCTTGATCATCAACCATGAAGACTATCTCGTAAATTACGAGTGGCTCGCCGACAACATTCCGCCAAGCGTAACGGTGGTGGCATTGTGAGCAAGTCCTTCGACATCGACTACGCCATCGTCGCCGCCTTCGAGCGCTCGAAGCGGAAGCGCGAGAAGACCACGTCCTCGCATGTATTCACCATCGTGCTCATCGCCGTGTTCTTCATCGTCATGATGGGCTGCCTGGCCGTCGGCGCAAGGATGTACAGCAACGTGTCGAACCTGGAAGCGCAGGCGGACGACATCCGCATGCAATCGGGCCTGCTCGAAAACCTCATCCGCGTCAACGATGCGGCCGATGCGTTCGAGGTTGGCTCTGGTCCGGAAGGCGATGCTCTCGTGATGGTAGAACGTCTGGAAAGCGGTACGTACGAAACGCGCATCTACCGCTACCAGGGCGCCATCGTGCAGGAGTACGCCATCGCCGGGCGCCCCTACAAACCCAACAACGCAACCAAGATCATCGAATCTGATAAATTCGAATTTTCATATGAGAATGGCCTGGTCACAATCGTGACCGATGACGGCGAATGGTGCATCGCGCTACACTCGGCACAAGGGGGCGCGACATCATGAGCTTTAAACTCGTAAGCAAACGCACGCAGCAATCGCAGGCCCCTCGCTGGTCAGGAGCAGCTTTCATAGTGGAAGCGCTGTTGCTGCTCGTATTCCTGGCCACCGCGGCAGCGATCTTCGTGCAGCTGTTCGCGCATTCCGCCGAGAAGAGCGCCGAAAGCATCGAGCTGTCGAAAGCCGTTGCGGTTGCGAGCAACACGGCGGAGCGGTTCGCTGCCGATCCCGCGTCGGTAAGCGAGACCGAAGTCGTGGATGGCCTCATCGTGAAATGCACGACGTCCGTCGAGGAACGGACCGGCGGCAATCTTCACCACGCGACCATTTCCGTCTATCGCGCCGATACCACCACCGCCGGCTATGCGGGCGAAGCCATTTACACGCTCGATACAGCACGTTATGAACCGGGAGGAGCATCATGAGCAACCTCCTCCTGAAATCGTCGTTCAACCTGCGCAACCGCAATGTGGGAATCGGGCCCGTTTCGCTGTTCGCGCTCATCATCATCGTGTGCATGGCAACGCTTGCGATGCTGACCGTCTCCACGGCGCATTCGTCGCTTGTACTCTCGCAGCGCCAGGCAGAGGCCACGCAAGAGCTCTATCTGAGCGAGACCGCAGCGCAGACGTTCCTCGCCGACCTCGACGAGATGCTGCAGACGCAAGCGAGCGGCCAAGCTGCGGGAACCGAGGCCGGCCAGGCTGCAGGGGCCAGCACCGACCAAGCAGCGGGACCCGACACCAACCAGGCTTCGGGGACAGGCACTGGCCAGGCCGCAGGAACCAACACCGCTTCGGCAGCGCAAAGCGCCGCAGTGATTTCCGATGCGCAGCTCATCGCCTTGCGGGACAGCGCGCAGGATGCCACAGACGGCAAAGTCGCAGTGATCGCACGCGCAGACGGCAACAACGTATATGCCGAATTCGCTTGCGCAGGCGGGCGCACACTCAAGATAACGCTTGCAATCCAACCCGACGGCACATACCAGATCGAACGTTGGAAGATGACCGCAGTGGTAAACGAAGAGCAGGAGATGGGAACGCTTTACTTGGGCGACTAGGGAAAGAGGGAAACTTTGGAGGAAGCTAGCAGCGCAGGCTATCGCTGTGAAAAGACAAGTGGAGACTAGCGCACTTCCATCACGGTTTATGCTATCGACGAAGGTGGCGGAATGGGGGTTACCATGGAACTGAAATCACTGCTTAAAGAGATGATCGATGTCAAAGCTTCAGACATCTACATCGTCGCTGGGCGCCCGTTGTCGTTCGCGACGGGCGGCGCTATCAAGCAGCTCGACGATGTCATGCTGATGCCGAACGACACCCGCGAAATCATCGAATCGATTTACGAGGTCGCAAACCGCGACTTCGCGCCGATGCTCGAGAATAATAACCACGACGAGGATTTCTCGTTCGCAATCGGCGGCGTCGGACGCTTCCGCGCCAACGTGTTCCGCCAGCGCGGGTCTTTCTCGTCGGTCATCCGCGTGATTCCCTTCGGCCTGCCCGACCCTGCCGATTTCGGCATCCCCGAAGAAGTGCTGCGCCTTTCCAAGTTGCAGAAGGGCCTCGTACTGGTGACCGGCCCCGCAAGCGCTGGCAAGTCCACCACGCTTGCCTGCATCGTCGATCGCATGAACCACGAGCGCAACGGCCATATCATCACGCTGGAAGACCCCATTGAGTACGTCCACCGTCACGCCAACTGCATCGTGACGCAGCGCGAGATCCCCACCGATGTGGCCACATATGCCGAGGCCCTGCGCTCGGCTTTGCGCCAATCTCCCGACATCATCCTCCTCGGCGAGATGCGCGATCCGGAAACCATATCGACCGCCATGACTGCAGCCGAGATGGCACAGCTGCTGTTCTCCACGCTGCATACCACAAGCGCGGCGGGAACGATCGACCGCATCGTCGACTCCTTCCCCGCTACCCAGCAGCATCAGATCCGAATCCAGGTGTCGCTGGTACTGCAAGCCATCGTATGCCAGCAGCTCGTACCTACAGTCGATGGCGGCCTGACGCCCGCTTTCGAGATCATGCATTCCAACCCGGCTATCCGCAACCTCATCCGCGAGCGCAAGACGCATCAAATCGACTCGGTCATCGCCGCTGGCGCGAACGTCGGCATGCGCACCATGGACCAAAGCCTCTATCAGCTGGCCAAAGAAGGGCGCATTACCGCCGACACGGCCGTACGGTTCTCCATCCATGAGGAATCGCTGTTGCGCCGTTTGGAGATCGACGGGCTGCTGTAAGAGCGAGGTCGGCGCGGCCGGCGCTGTGAAGCCGATGCCGCACAGCCACGAAGCGTTTCTTTGCAGGCAGCTCTGCCGTCCGGAAGGACGACGGAGCTGCCTTTCGTTTGGATTGGCAGCGCTGCCGACCGCTATAGACAAGTTCCCGGGCGAGATGCTCCCAACCGCTACAACCCGAGTTCCTCGGGCGAGAAGCCGCCGCACACGTTTTCCTCGCCGACGATGGCCGATGCCGCAAGCATCGTGCCTATCGCACAGGATTGCTCCAGCGATTTGCCGCCAGAGAGGCCGATCGCAACGCCAGCGAAAAACGCATCCCCGGCCCCCGTCGTATCGACCGCTTCGACCTCACGCGCCGGACACCAGCCGCTTTCGCCATCCATCTGGGCAAACACGGAGCCTTGCTCCCCCATTGTCGCAACCATGCTCTGAAGCCCGAACTTCTCCAAACCGTCCAGGAGCGCGATGCGCACTTCCTCGGGCGAGGAGGCGTCGAGATTTTTCGACAGAAGCATCCCCGCTTCCTGTTGATTGCATACGAGACACGATATCTGCCGCAGCAACTCGCGCCTCTCACAGGCGATCGTCATGTTAGTGACCGGCGAATAGACCTTCTTTCCATGCCTCTGTGCAAGAGCGAGGGTACGTTCGAGGACGGGCGCGTCGATATCGAACTCGATGCAAACACTGTCTGCCTGCGAGATGATCTGGTCGCCCCGATCGTCAAGGATGCGCTCGATTCCGCTCGTGTCGGGACGCCGCGAAATCGAAGCTACGACATCGCCCATTTCGTTGAAGATGGCAAGCCACATGCCCAAGCCGTTCTCGGCGCGGCCTATATAGTCGACGTTGCAGCCCCGTCTCTTGAGCCGCTCGATGATATCGGTCGAAAGCCCGCTTTCATCCACGACGCTCACGTACGTCGGCGCCAACCCTGCGTTGGCGATGTCCTCGACGATGTTGCGTGTCACCCCGCCATGGACCTCGATTACACGACCCGCGTTTCTGCCAGCAGGGATGTATTTCTCGAACGGATACCCCTTCACATCGACGAATGTGGTGCCGATGACAACGATTCCCATGGTCTGCTACATCCCTTCCGTCCGATTGTTCTTCAGCTATCACATTGTATCTGCACTCAGCCTGCATCGAAGAATAAGCGAACACATTTGCGGATAATACAATCGGCGCATGCCGCACGCACGAGACGAGATGGAGTCACAGATGAACGCAGTAACCCGTAGAATCTTGGCAGCAGCACTCGCCCTCGCTTGTTCGGGCTTCGCAATCGGATGTTCGGGGCAAGCCCCATCAGAAAACGCATCGTCGTCCGCCGACTCGAGCGCCGCCGCAGTAAACGCGTCATCCCCCGACCAGGGCGCTGCCGCGGAAAGCTCCCCTGGTCCGAGCACCACCGCGGAAAGCGCGGCCCGGCAAGGAGCGTACCTGTCGGGTACATCGTTCGCCCCCGAAACCGAAGCCGCAATCAACGACTTCATCGCCGCATACGGCAAAGACGCCCCTGGTTGGGATGGCAGCGCCTACGTCGTAAGCGATTTCGACAACACGACGGCGATTTTCGACATCGCCGACCAATGCAATGTCTACCAGCTGATGACGATGGCCTTCGCGCTCGACCCGACGGAGCTGCGCGCAGCACTCGCCTCCGGGCTCGACGAGAATGCCGATGACAACGCGCTCTGGCTCGACGACATCGAGGCCGCCTATAGCTACCTATGGGAGACGTATGGCCCGTTCACACCTGCAGGGCTCGACGAACAAGCGCAAGCAGCTGTTCAAGCCGACCCGCAGTGGATGGAGTTCACCCGAAGACATCGAGTCGAAGCTCGGATCGATATCCTGCGAGTTCACACTCGGCGTTTCTGCGACCGATGATGTCAAGGCGATGTTTAAGGCATACGCCGATAATGGCATCGATGTCTGGATCTGCTCGGCATCGCACGCCGACGGTGTGCGCGCCGCGGTCGACGCATACGGCCTGAGCGAATCCATCCGCGGGGTTATCGGCATGACGCAACAGCTGGAGAATGGCATCTACCAACCTGCCTATGACTGGGAGACGGGTTATGCCTGGCTCAACGAAGGCAACGGCTCGTGGGGAAAGGCCGATCATGCGATCCGCACCCTTACGGCGCGCGAGGGCAAAGTTGAGGCAATCGAAAACGCCCTCGTGCCGCTTTACGGGTGCGGTCCCTTAGCAGGCTTCATGGACTCTTCCGGTGACTTCAACTTCTGCACGGAATTCGATTCGATGAAGATGGTTATCTGCTTCAACCGCGCGAATCGGAAGATTACGGAAGGCGCAGGGATCGTCGCCGCAGTCGCCGTTTACCAGCAGGATGCGCTCGGCTACGACCTGGCTGCAGCCAATACGGCCGGCGACACGTACTACCTGCTGCAAGGCCGCGATGAGAACGGCAAACGAACTTTGCGCCCATCGAGGGAAACCGTAAGGCTCGGACAAACCGAGCCCCAGCTGTTCGCCAACGAGGACAACGATGCGCTGCTGGCATATCTGACGGCAAACAACCTGACGACGGCCGAAGTGTTCGACACGTTCGCTGTACGCTGCGAGGCGGATGACCCGGCTAACGTGCTGGGGGTCACTTATGGGTTCCTCGACGAATACGACGGCTATCATTCCCACGATGCGGCGGCCGATGCGGAAGACGCGCTTCCGATGGCGGCATAGCGCAGCGGCGCTGCGTTCCACGTTGCACTCTGCGTCGCCGCTCCACGTTGAGTTCTGCGTTGCGCTCTGCGTCGCCGCTCCACGTTGAGTTCTGCGCTGCGCTCTATGCTTCGTTCCGCGCGGTTCGCGTCGCTTCCCCTTCCGTATTCCGCAACATGCGAAAACGCCAGAACGCAATACCGACTCGGTAGGATATAGTTTTACGTATGAGAAAAAGCATGCGAAAAACAGTCGAGATACCCGCCGATACCGACGAGTTCGAAACGGCCCAAGCCTTTATCGAGGACTTGCTTGACAGCGCCAAGGTAAATCGCGAGATTGCCTCGGAAACTCTGCTCATCTTCGAAGCCGTCTTCGGTGCAGCGCTCATGCAAGGGATCGGCCGAGACACCACGCTTAACATCTCGGCCGAGAACAGGCTCGGCAGCATCTATCTGAAAATCGGCTATGAGGGTAAGAGGTTCGTGCCTCCCGAAGAGGACAGCGACGGCATGTCTCCCGAGGTCAAGCTCATGGAGAGCTACGCCGACAAAATCTCGTACAGCTATAGTTCCGGCTACAACATCATCCGCATCTCCGTCAGGAAGAGCCTTCGAGGATACTTCATCTCGTGCGGCGCCGGGTTCCTGCTCGCCCTCATCGCATATGCGATCATCAGCATGTTCCTCGATACTTATGAGCAAGCAGAGCTGAACATGAACTACGTCTTTCCCCTAGAACGCTTATTTGCCAACGCTGTAATCATGGTCGGCGTGCCTTCCACTTTCTTCACGCTGCTGAAGCATGCGTCCGACACCTTCATCGTCTCCGAAAGAAGCGCAGGTATCAACAGGCTGCAGATAAAAGCCATTGCCACATCGGCTTTCGCCGTCCTCCTCGCGCTTGGCATGAGTTTTCTCTTGGCATTTATACTCTCTGACTTGCAGGGGGCATACAACGAATACGCTGGCAGTAGAAGCTATTTCACATTCGCCGACATCGTGGCCGACATGATTCCTCAGAGCATCTTCGAGGCCTTCGACTCCGCCTCCCCTATCCCCATCATCGTGATAGCCCTGCTTGTCACTTATGCGCTTTGCTCGGCAGGTAAGGATTTCGAGATGCTTAAAGCCGCAATCGACGCTTGCTACGGGCTTTTCTCACGTATGTTCAGCGCCGTTATAGCAGCGCTTCCCGTTGGCTGCTTCCTCTCGATCCTCGATGCTCTACTCGATGGCGGTTTCTGGTCGCTCATAGAGGTTGCGGGGATCGTCGTAGTGAGCCTCGCTAGCATCTGTGTTCTGCTTATCACTTACGCGATACGCCTACGCGTCCGTGGCGTGAAGGTCGGCCTGTTCGTGAAGACGATCATGCCGCTTTTGCGCGAGAACCGCGCCATCGGGTCGGTCATAGACGCAGCGCCGTACAACGTGAGGTATTGCGCCAGGCATTTCGGGATGAACCGAAGCAGGCTGCAAACCAGCCTTCCCGTCCTCGCCCAAATCAATCTCGATGGAAACTGCTACACCATCATGATGGTTGCGATGTTTATCATCTTCCTTTCCGGCATGCCGGTCTCTTGGGTGAACATCGCGGTCATCGCAGCGCTGGTTTTGTTCCTCTCGTTCGGCGCGCCGAACCAGCCAGGAGCAATCCTTATCGGCCTGCTCATCGTCATCACGTACCTCGGCGCCTTCAGTCTGCTGTGCATGGCGTTCTACCTGGAGGTTTTCTTGGGCAGCTTCCAAAACACGGTCAACGTCATCAGCTGCATCGTCGCGGTTGCCGAGGATGAGCCCAACCTGACATATAGGTGATTTGTTGCCGCAAGCAAGCCGCTGGTGCGGGCGAGTCGCCGATGCGAGCGAGCCGCCGATGCGAGCGAGCCGCTGCTGCGAGCAGTCCGCCGTTGCAAGTGATCTGTTGCTGCGAGCAGTCCGCCGCCGCAAGTAATCCGCGACCACAGGTAATCCGCTGCTAGGAATCCGCGATCACCGGGTTTCCGCAAGCGATCCGAGGAAATCATCCACCGTGCGGTTGAACGCATCCGGGTTCTCGGCGGCAACAAAGTGCGTGCCCTCCACGAATGCCAAACGCGCGCCCGGGATGCTGGCAGCGATCAGATGCGTATGCGCTTCGCTGATCATATCGTCGGTTCCGGCCACAACGAGCGTTGGCACATGCAACCCGGCCAAGTCGGAAGGGTCGATATGCGGCTCGTCGATCATCAGGCGCAGCAGCTCGAGCTGGGCGTCGTCGCCCGCAGCCAGCGCCTGCTCGTATTCTTCGTCGATTTCGTGGCGCGTCTGCTCGGTCAACCCCTCGGGAAACAGATTGCCTCCGTTGAGCACGAGACTCCTCGCGCGCCCCGGATATGCGAGTGCGAACAGCAGCGCGATGTTCGCCCCGTCGGAAAAACCCAGGATATGCGCCGAATCGACACTGTGATCGTCCATGAAAGCGGCCAGGTCATCTGCAAATTGCCCGAGCGTGAACGGCGCTGTGCCGCGCGGCGAACCTCCGTGCCCACGCGTGTCAACGGCGATGACCCGATATCGGCTCTGGAAACGCTCGATCTGCCTTGCGAAATACGTCCCATCTTCTCCGTTGCCGTGCAGCAGGATAAGCGGCTCGCCGTTTCCACGCTCGATGGAATGCAGCTGAATGTCCATGTTCGCGCACCTTTCCTTCAAATGCGGCGGGAGGCCATTTCCCTAACGCGGCGCCCCCTGAAGAGGCTACCCTTCCTAACGCTGCGCTTCCTGAAGAGGCCATCCTTCCCAGCGCGGCGCTTCCTGAAGAGGCCATCCTTCCCAGCGCGGCGATTCCTGCGAGGGGGTTATCCCCCTCCGCACGACCCCAAATCAATACCTGATTATCGGCTTGCGTTTCAAATCGAGCAAAAACTCGAACGGATCGGCGGCGTCTTCGCGTGACTGCGCCTCGATCTGCCCGAGCGCCGCGTACACTTCACGGGCGATTTCATCGATGCGAACTTTCTGGTCGTCATCGAGATACTCCTCGAGTCTCCCGCCAGTAAAGCCCTCGGCCGTAATGCCCAAGAAGCGCACCGCAAGCGCCACGTCGTAGCTTTCCGTCGCGCACAGCAAGCCAACGGTATCGGCAGTCACCTCATCCCAGATGGGCAGCACATCATCGGGCATAGTGCGCCGACATACTACGTGCGCGCATTCGTGATGGAGCCGTATCTCGCGCGAAACTTTCAGCCATGTTTCCTCGTCGTAGGGCGTCTGATCGGCGGGCACGTTGCTGTAGGGACCTGCGGAGATCACGACAAGCTCGGAGCGGAATGCCCCTGGTTGCTTCGCAAGCCGCGCGAACTCGGCAGACCAGTCATCGCCGCCTTCGGCCATGTACGTTGCGTAAGCCGTCGCCACCTTCCCCCAGTCAGCCAATCCTCGGTACGTGATGGCACCCACCGTGGGTGCGATGGGCACGGGTTGCGATTTGTGGCCCACTATCTGCAGGAACGTCTCGAAGTCCGCGCGCTCCTCCAAAAACAGCACCTCAACAGGACCCGCCGGCGTATCCACCTCGCGCAGTTCGTCCCGCTCAGAACCGATGAAGTGATCCAGATTCGCATCCTCGGGAGCGATGCCCTGCCCACTCGCCCGCCGATGCGCTTCCTGCGCGCCTTCGGCGGGTGCAACGTAGAGCTGCGGAAACCGCTGCGCCAACGCTTCGAGTGCATCTTTCCCTTTGATCTGCGTTGCCATATGGCATCCTTCCTCAAGTTATCGTCCTGCATGCGGATGCAACGCAACCCAGGCACAAGTCTCGTCTAATTCGACAGGCACATGCGCTCTGTTCCATCCAGTCCGCAATGCAACCCGCTGCTTCATTCGCTACTTAACGTAGTAGACGTAGTTCTCCTTGCGCGGTGCAGGCTCGGCGGGTTCCATGTCGGCATAGCCCAAAATCACATGGCCCACGCCGGCAAAATCGACATCGGCGGGAAGGCCCCACTCGGCGAGCATCTGCTTGCCCTCTTCGGATTCGACCTCTTGGCGCGCGCGCCAGATATAGCAGGCCGCAAGGCCCAGATCGTGCGCGGCGAGCAACATGTTCTCGATGACGAGATCGCCGTCGTTGACCCACGTCGGCTTGCTCTTGTCGACAAGCACGAGCAGCACGACGGGAGCACCGTAGAACGTGTCCATGTCCTTGCCCATGATCTGGGCATTCAGCTTCATCAGGCGGTCGCGCTGCTCCTTGTTCGTAATGGCGACGATCGTCGGGGACTGTCCGCCCTTGCCCGTCGGTGCCCACGTTCCGGCTTCAAGCACCTTTTCCAGGAGTTCCTCAGGCACTGGATCGGCCTTGTATTTGCGAATCGACCTGCGCGTCTTGATGCACTCCAGCGTTTCCATAGCATCTCCTTTGCTTCGATTGCCATCCTTCTCCAAAGGATAGACCATATGCCGTGGAAATGGAGCCAAAAGGGGCTCTCCCGTGCGCCCAAAAATGCATGGCGGGTGCTGAGTATCGGCGCGAACGCGCAGCCTGATACGACCCGACAATGCATTCGAGACGAATTGCCACGAGCAAACGAAAAAGGCCGGATGTATTCCCATCCAGCCTTCACACATCTGCGCGCAAAACGGAACACCCGACTCTGCCCGCGCAGCAGAGCCTGCTCTGCCCTTGCAGAGTATCGACCCCGCTCTACTTCAGGAAGTTTACGAATGCGCGGAGCGTGTCCACCTTTGTGTTCAGCGGAACCTCGCAGCCAGAGCTGAGCATGAAGCCGCCCTTCATACCCATGGTCACGAGGCGCTCGCAATACTCGTTGACCTCGTCGACCGTGCCGAACGCGAGCATGGTAGCCGGCACGTCGCCACGAATCGAATGGTTCCCGCAGGTGATCTCGTAAGCCTTGAAGATATCTGTCGCACCGTCGAGCTCGATATGGCAGCAGCCGCGCGGCAGCTCGTTGAAGTACGGCAGCATCGGCAGCCAATCGCCGTCCGCATGGATGATCGAGGTGATGCCCGCATCGGCGTAACGCTGAATCGAATCGCGCAGCGTAGGCCACGAATACTCTTCGAACATTTCGACGGACATGAACGTGGCGGAGCTGCGCATCGGGAAGTTGGCGACGCGCGTCATGCCGGCCTGCTTCATCATCGCAATGGTCTGTTCATCCTGCTTGGGCTGCTCGGAACGCACAATATCCATGATGGGACCTGGGTTTTCGTACAAGTCGAGCACGAACTCCTCCATAGAGCGGATCAGCCACAGCATGTCGAAGATGGGCACGAACGCGCTCTCGAACCAAGGGACCATGCCCTTGTTCACCACATGCATGGCGCCCTTCGCTGCATTTTGCCCGAATTCAGCAAAGCGTGCACCAAGCTGCGCCGGATCGGTCATCGCGGGGTGCTGCACGGACATCATATGCATCGCATACCAGGCATCCCAACCCATCTGCAGAATCTTCGGGTATTCGGTGTCGGGGTCATCGAAGCACGGCGTCTCGACGAACTGGAACGAAGCGTCATCGGCGAGCTCATGGCCGGGACGGCGCGAACGCAGACCCTCGATGAAAACGGTATCGCGCGGGCCGACGCAGCAGCTCACATCGAACGTCCCGATCAGGTCGACTACCTTGTCGATGCCATCGAGCCATTTGTCCAAGTCATCGAACACTTCGGCCTGCGTGTAGCCCGCGAGCGGCGCGATGGGCGTGATCATGTGCGGGAACACAGGAATCTCGCTGCGATCCGCATACGGTTGCAGACTGAGCATCTTTCCATACTTCTCGAACGAATTCATTACTGCCTCCTGTCCTCGGACTGCCCCGGACACTATTCGGGTTCTTTCCGGACCGTCACTGGATAGTCGCCTCTCCCCAGTTGACTCCGAATCCCACCCTTCCTAAAAAATGTCGGACGCCATTCCACCAAGCGTTCTGACAACAACCATTCTGACTTCGAGGTTTTTAGACGAAAAGCTGCAAATCATATGAAATACGCTAAACTTTAGCCGACGCTATTCCTACATTTTGCAGGAGGTATAAATGCGACTGAGCATGTGGACGCTCTTGGACCGCCTCGGCGAGTTCGCACCCGATCCATTCATCAAGGAAGGGCAACGCGTGCTACGCAACGCGCGGTTGCTATCCGAGTCGCAGGAGTTCTCGCGCACAACGGTATACCTGCAGCAAAACGACCCCACCACCATCATGTGCGTGAACGGCCCCGACAGCATCGCGGTGCACTCCGACGACATCGACCTGGTGCTGAACACGATCCTGGACGTTTTCGACCATTGCAACGAATGGGCAGGCGAGATGGACGACCTCATCCGTGGCGGGTGCACGCTCAAGCAGCTCCTGGAGCGCGCGGCGCACGAGCTGGAGGCGAACCTCATCGTCGCCGACGCGACGTATTTGGTTAACGAGAACGCCGAGTATTTCAACGCACTCCGCAACGACTTTTGGAACACAGTGATCGAGCAGCGCTCCATGGCACTCGACGACATACTGCACATCGACAGGGACCCCAAAGTGCGCGCGGCGAACGCAGGCGTGTACTTCGTCTCCGTCCCCGAATACGACGGCGCTTGGCCCGTCGCCAACATCTTCATCAACGGCGAGCACCAGGGATGGTTGATCGGCGACAGCGCATCCGGAATCGTAACCAGGGGTTTTATGGACAAGCTCGACTACGTTAGAGCGAAGGTGGAGCAATGGCTCATGGCAAACGGAGGCAACGACGCCCGCCACGAGTATACAGGCGCCCTGTCGCGCCTGCTCGAAGGCGAGCGAGTCGATGCCGCCGAGGCGCAGCGCGCGCTGGCAGTTGCGGGTTGGCGCGACACCGACGCGTTGCGCGTCTATACCTTCCGGCAAAGGGAAACCGCTGGTCAGCCGACGCTTGCAATCGAGCGCTTTTTGCGCCAGCTGGGCAAGAATACACTCATGGTCCCCGTGCACAGCGAAATGGCCCTTATCGTAAACGAGACGCTGGAAGATGCCGCTGCGCTGCACGCTGGCATGTCGCAGGTGCTCGAGCTGTCTGGCTACGTGGCTGGTGAAAGCCCCCTGTTCCACAGCATTGCCGAACTGCCTTCGTGCTACCAAGCTGCATGCGTTGCTGTAGCTGTTTGGACCAACGCTCCTGCCTCGGCCCCTTCCGAGGGCAACATCGCGGGTTTCGACGACGTGAAGCTGGCATACGCACTGCGCATCATCGAGGACAATGCGGTTGCCGACGTGCGACATCCCGCGCTCAGTGCTTTGCGCACCTACGACGATGCGCATGGCACCCAGCTGCTCGGCACGCTGGAAAGCTTTGTGAGAAACCGCGGAAGCTATGTTGACACCTACGAGGAGCTGTTTATCCATCGCAGCACGTTGGCATATCGGCTTGAGCGCATCTGCGCTCTGACCGGGCTCGACTTTGCCGATGCGCGCGCATGGGGGCATTTGGTGATTTCGTTCTTGCTGGATGAGGCAAAGGCCACAGACCTACAGGGATAGGACAACCTCTATGTCGCCGTCGCCGAAGGCACGCTGCAGGCTTTCGGCCGTGGCG
>CAYOBD010000019.1:13671-15753 GCA_964402005.1 uncultured Eggerthellaceae bacterium | reverse complement strand
TTAGGCCTAACAAGGCAGGCGGCGGAGGTGGACGGAAACGAGCTGGACGTCATGGAAAACGGGATGCTCATGGTGTATGTGCGAAAGTGAAGGGCGCGCGTCTAGGTGCACTTCTTTATCCTGAAGGTGCACCGATTGCCGCCTCTGAGGATCGTATCGACTATCCGGACGTCGAATTCGCTGTTCGGTTCGAGCTGCGACAATATGTACAGGATGCTCTGGCGCGAGCATTCGCATTGCCCTGGGTCGCTCACCAGCCCGGACCTCACCTTCGGGCATGTGCATTCCAGGTAGCTCAGCTCGTATTCCCTCCCGGGCACGATGACCTCCCCCATATAGGAGGCATCGTTGTACTCTTCGCTGTAGATCCTGTCGAAATCGCCGCCATGCTTTTCGTAGAACTGCCTATGTATCGGAAGGACGCTATCCCTGACGCATTCGATTGCTTCTTCCCTGTAGCCCATCCTGTTCCTCCGATTAATGACGACTATTTGCATGCTAAATAGTCTAAGGCACTGAGGGGGTTATAGAGCGGAAGAAGGCAGGGGCGGAAGCTTGTTCCGACACCAAAATGAACAAAAACCCGTCCCTTGTTCATCTGCTGTTCCATAGCGTAGCACAACGCATCAGAGCCCGCCGATTGCCCAACCAACAGGAACAGGCACGCCTAACATCCTGATTGTCGGAAATCGATCAGGAGGCGGTGAAATGGGCGGCATTCTATTCTTCATAGGCATCATTCTTCTCGTTACGAGCGCATCCAACGGAAACGCCGGGATGGTCGTGCTCGGGATAATCCTGATGGCCCTCGGAGGCTTCCTGTTCTGGCAGACGTCCGCGACGAAGGCGTATCTGGACCAGAACAAGAAGAACCGCTAGGAGGTACACCATGAGCAGCGACGAAATCCTGGGAAGCTGGAAGAGCGTTTATTACGCGGACATGTTCGGCAACGCACAGAAATACGACCGGCAAGAACTGACGTTTTACGCCAACGGCACGGGGAACATGCACGCGCGGACCCTCTTCAAGCGCAACACGAAATTCACGTGGGAACCCACTCGGTACAGCATCTACATCTACAACCTCGGAGGACCCGGCTCCGTCGCAGAGGCGGAGGTGGACGGAAACGAGCTGGGCGTCATGGAAAACGGAATGGTCATGGTGTATGTGAGGAAGTAGCTAAATTTGATGGATTTGTAACTGGAAATTAGCCACATGCCTTAAAGGCATCTTCTTAATTATGATCAGAAACTTTAATTTACCCTATAATCACGCTGAATTCCCTATCTCGGCAGAAAAGAGAATGTTTACCTGGACTAGCAATATCAATAGCGCTTATCATAATACTTGGTTTTTAGTCATAGATCGATTGGCGATCATTGCGCCAAACATGTTACAAGGAGTAATAGACGACCAGATTCATTTAAATTCTTTAGGAAGCGGAGGCCAACATGCAAACCGTTGATACAAAAGCACATGTCACGACGAAAGCTTCGTTCGCTATCGCGATACTATTTTCAATATGCTTGGCATTTACCATAGCCGGCTGCTCAAGCGGTACATCAGGAAGCAGCAGCAAAGGGGAAACAATTAATGGGCACCCGGTAAGTGAGTACAACGCCGATGTCGACAATCTTGCAAGATTGCTTTCGACAGCAAAGAGCCTTGATGACAGGCTAGAAGCTATGGGGGATCCGAATAACTTCACATCCCAATCCCAAGCAGACGAATACAACAGCCTCGTAGACCAATACAATGATGCCGCCGATGCATACAACAGCGCAGCACAAGCCTTCTCAAGAAAGTACGGCAGCACAATCGATGGAGCCGGAACACATCCAACCGACCCAGACAACATAGACTTGCCGCAAAAAAAGTAGCATCGAAATGGATGGCGCGAATCTGCAGCCAATCAGTTATGTTAGCGAAAATCGACGAGGTGCGCTCTATGAAGAAATAAAAAATGAATATAAAGATTATTTAAATGTTTATGAATTTGAAGTATGGCATAATGATGATAATAAGCAAAAATTGGAAACAGTAAAAGAAATGTTAGGAGAATCTAAATCAGGTGTTCCATT
>CAYOBD010000019.1:2053-13661 GCA_964402005.1 uncultured Eggerthellaceae bacterium | reverse complement strand
GAACGCACCTCGTCGATTTGAGGCACAGCATATTTGAGCACAATGAGCTATATGCAAGGGCCTTACCCACAAGTCACGAAAGCGGCACTCTGAAGTCTCGTTCACTTTACCAGCTAGCGGATCCAACTTATGTTTCACCAGTCAACATCTTCATAAGGTGTGCTTTGAAAGCCCTTGCTCTGGCACTTCCGCACGAGCCGATCGAGCGGCTTTCTCCAAAAGCGCCTAAACCATTGCGCATTCCCAAACCAGCGAACAAGCGTTGGGCTAACAGCATAGTAAGTTTTTATGAACGTTCGACCACGCCGCGTTGCCGCTAGTTCAAAATCTCGGAATCTTCGCAGCGTCCACACCTGTGGACAATCGTATGAACCGTATACGGCAGTAGCAACATAGCAGCCACCGCTCTTTTTCGGCTTCTTCGCATCCTGAATTTGTTTCCGCATTTCAACAATAGAGTTATATGTTGACTCCGCCTCGCTACAATTCTTCTCTATCTTCTCTCTTGTTTCGGTGTCCACCTTAATTGCCTTGAGTCGTCTCAGGATATTTCTTGATTTTGAAAGGCCATTCTGGGCCTTTTCAAGACTCGACTCCAGCCGAGCTGCAACCATCGCACGATCTGACAATGCTGAGATGAAGTCATTTCTAGCTGCTTCTTTGGATATGAAGACACTGTTTCCACTAAGGCCAGCTTCTGCCCGTTGGAGCCGACGAGCGACATTGTCGACCATTTGCAGCGCTGGACCGACATCCTCCTGGGCATCATTGGCAATCATAACAGCGATCATATTGAAAACGCTGGCCGTTCCAGACACAGCATCGGCAAGAGTCTTGTATTTGAGCTTCCCACTAGCTTCGATACGCCCGAATGTCTGCTCGAAAAGAGTAAGCTTCTTGTCGATGCGTTCCGTATCGTTTGTTGGGATGTCCGCCAGCTCCTTTACCAGCTCTGTGAGCTGCGTGTATTCGGGATCTATAAGCTTCCGCTCTTCGAGGGCAGCAATCTCGTTCTCGAGGGCATCAGTGTTTTCCTTCATGCGATTCTTTGTAATGGGGCTTGACGCCTGCCCGGAGATGAGACCAAGCATCTTCTTTTGGAACTTCAAATCATCTAGGCGGATTGCATCATGTTGCCCAGACTCGTTGTGAATTCCCACCAACAACCCCATGATGTCGCCCCATAGGCCATCAAACTCGTTCTCTATAGCGGGACTCGAAACGCCCCCATCGTAGTTGAGCTCTTCGCGGAGAGCAATTGCGCTGTCGATAAGATCTCTTACTCTAATTCTGCCATGGTCGTTTAGCACATGAGCAGAAATGAAGTTCGATCGCGAGGCGTCAAACGCATCCACCTCTGCACGCAGAGCTTTAATCCTGAGAACCTGCGCCTCAGCTGCTTTTTCTTTTGTTGCGCTCGAAACGGTGAAGTACTTGCCTACGATACTCGCATCCACCACGTCGTCTAATTTCGACACCTCGAAGAACTTTTCCACGATAACCGATTCGATGTTGGACCGAAATTCACTGAGCAAACGATCGCTCGTATCGAGATAATCGATGGATTTGTAGTATTTAAACCAAAAATCCCAGAACCGATCGGAGCCAATGAGTAACGACCACTTCTTCAACGCGTCATCAAAATCAACTTCTCTCTGGGTTAGCTCGAAAACAATCGATAATCCAACAGCAGCATCTTTCATTGCTGCGAAATCGCTCTTCCCCCCAGAATCAGCTTCATTGAATAGGGTGTCAAAATACGGTTTGAACAGGCCCGTCAACGCATCAACTGGCTCATCGTTTACAAACCAGAAGAAAACCGCCGTCATGTGCTCATAAGGATCGTTGAGAATGCCCTCAGATGCCTTAATTGAATCAATCGAGCGATCGGCTGAATCGATAAACAAATCCGTATCAAATGAGACTTCCTCATCGATAGCAATCATCTTCTCAATCAGACGCACGCGTTTCCTGACGTCACCCTGGGTGCTATCCGAGGGAAGCCCCAAAATGTTGTAAGGATTTGAGATGAAAGATTTCGTCATTTTGTCACTCCTGAAATGCTGCTATCAAATGTCTCTCCGGCCTGATGTGGAAGAAGCTCCCACATCTCGCTACAAACCCGACGAAGAGCGTTCACGTCATCATTGTTTGCCGCCATAATGCCCTCGCGACGAAGATTCATGAAGCGCGAGTAATCAAAAGCTTCATCAGCTTGAGAGCTGAGCATGTCGAACTGAACTATCCAGAACTCAATTGTTTGCGTAGCTATAGCAATGAACAGTTGCGTTAGCTTTTCGACGCATCGTTCGAGGCCGATACGATTCTGCTGCTTACTGAACTCTTCGACATCATTCTCTAGCGCATTGAGTTGCGCCTCGATATTCATCGAGCTGTCAATGTCCATATTCGCTAACACATTTCGAATAGCGGAAATTCTCTCCCCAGCTTCAGCGGCCAGCCGTTCATACGCCGATCGTTCGCTAACTTGCTCAAGCTCCATAAGTACTTCGTTTGAGTCACGCAATATTAGATTTCGCTTGTCTTCATCTGACGATTTCGACGATGAGTCTGCTTCGATCTCTTCGATTTTGCGCTCTATAGCCTGCTGGCGATCTCTTGAGAGGTAGCCCCTATTCTCTGCATACGCGTTACGCAAATCGCTTATTCTCTCATCGATCTGCTTATCGGTTATCTCTTGCTCATAGGAGTCAACGCGTGCATCAATGGAAATGTCCATGTCCGGAATATATGCCTCAACTTCAAATTCACGCGATTCATTGATGCTGATGGTGATTTCAATATCCGACCCCTCCGGTAAGCTGTAAGGGAGCTTGCTCCCGTCAATGCATAGCGTTGTCAGGATACGATTGAAGTCAATGTTGGCGCTATCCCCCTCGTACACTTTGATCGGAAGCTCGTTTGACGCTCCCAACCTAACTTCGCGCAATGTTTTGAAATTCTCTGTATGTTTTAACGGAAGCGTGCTACCCGCCTTGAAATACACTTGGCATTCTTCCTTGTATCCCAAACCGCCTGACATTTGCATTTTCGAGTACACCACGCCAATGTTTCGTGGTATCGGAGCGCTGGATATGCTCATACCCTGAGTAATATCAAAACGACTCGGGAATGTTGGCACTGGTTTTTGCATGGAATCGATCAGATTAATCTGGAATGTAGTGGTCTTATTCTTTTGCAATGGCAGATCAACAAAAAACTTGCCGTTTTTAAGCGAAATCCAATCGCCTATGTATTGCTTGTCGCTACTCTGAATTTGAACGCTATATCCACCTCCAGACACATCAAACTTTCCGACAACTAAGGTTTCGGCATCTGAAGTTATTGCATCGTACTGGAGGTTGAGAGAAACCTCATCCGGTCTATACTCTCGGTCGGTCTCCAACAGCTCTTCCGGCAATCTCTGCGATTTTCCAAAGATTGCTGCACCTTTTGCTACAACTGTCAACGGATCAACAGATGCATCGACATGAATACCTGTCGACTCCTCAAGACGCCGCCTGATAAACGGCAATTGAGTCGGTCCCCCCACTAATACGATAGAGGATATCTTTGCACGATCGATACCGGATTCTTCTATCGTAGCGTTAACCAAGTTGACTGTTTTGTCGACAAGGTCGGATACGACGCTTTCAAATTCTTCGACAGTAACATCGAATGTTAGATAGATTTCCCGACCCGAACCATCTTCTCCCAAATCATCAAGCTCAACAGGAACAGAAGATGCCGTCGAGAGGAATATTTTCGTTTCCTCAGCAATGTATTTGAGCTTAGTTAGCATGAACGAATACTTGGGATTGCTTGCATCGAGATCATATAGATCGAATTCACTTTTCAACTTCGGTATAAAAATCCGCTCAACAATTCGCGCATCGAAATCCTTTCCTCCCAGAAAGTTGTCGCCATTATGCTGACGGACGGAAAAAGAACGCTCCTTAGACTGAATGAGCGCGATATCAAATGTGCCACCACCGAGATCGTATACAAGCCAATTTGCATCCTCGTCCTTGCTAAATCCGTACGACAACGCCGCCGCAATAGGCTCTTGCAACAGCACAACATGCTGAAATCCGGCAAGATTACCAGCACGTTTCGTTGCTTCACATTGAAGAGTCTCAAAGTATGCGGGAACAGTGATTACCGCAGCATTTGCCGGATTCTCGGGGTACTTGCGCAGTGCGTCTGCTCGTAATGATTTAAGTATCTCAGCCGCAATCTCTTCGGGTAAATATTCCTTATTAGACCTAGGAATACGGATACGCTTGGCGGTCCCCATAAGACGCTTGGTTTCCGAAACATAATTCTGAGCATCGTCTACGTTCGAGCAGCTCGCCCTTTTATCATAGGCGCGTTTTCCGACAAGGGTCTTACCAGACTCGTCGATGCCAAACACGGATGGAGTATAGTCAAGCTGAAAACTATTCTTAACAATAGTGTAGCTATCGTTATCAGAAACGCATATGGCTGAATTGGTTGTTCCCAAATCTATGCCTATGGTGATGTACGATTTGGCAGTCTCGCTAATCATTCTGATTTCTCCTGTTCTTCCTTAACGGGCTCAGCATCTGTCTGGACAGGCATTTTTACTATTATCGACGCTTGAATCGCTAGTTCTCCATCGATAATCACAGCCGGCTTTACGGTGCTCGCAATAACAGGCATATCGACTTCTTCAGATTCTTCGAACGACAGCACCCTGACATTCATGTTTTCGTAGTATCTTTCACCCGTATAATCGCGGGTTTCAATCCCGTATGAACCAAGATACGCAGAAAGCTTGCCTAATGATGATTTGATTGGACGATGGTCATCCAGGGAGATGGCCTTTTTGACGTTTCTATCAAGCTTCCAAATATCAACAGCCAAATCAAGCAGCTTTGCTCTATCGAAGTCGAATGCGGGTACGACAATCGGGGCTTGCTTGGGAGGTTTCTTCGGAAGCGCCTTAGAGCGCTGTTGCACTTTTTGAGCTTTTTTGGATGGTTTACGCTTTGTCGATCCGATTGTTGGCCCCCCATCAGTTGCTTCCATGTCCGCAAGTGCGTGCGGTCGAAGCCAGTTGTAGCCCACTCGTCAATCTGCAAACTTGCAACTCGTCGAAACGATGACCTAGTCGCTAATCACCGACTTCGAGTATAAGCTATTAGCAATAGCTTGATGCCTTCATGCCAATCATTTAGGTCTGGAAATGAAACAACTTTGAGTGTCACTCACTCATCTGCAGAAAACCGATATCAGAAACCTTATTAACAGGGACAGCGTTCGACCGTTTCGAGCCCATTGCACCAAGCACGGCATCAGACTCGTACGCCTAGAGAATCATATCGTAGGCAAAAGCTATATCTATCCCATGAAAGGTACTTCTTTATGTGAAGATTAAACTGAGACCAAGCAACACTAGCTCCTTAGGCAAAGCCTTAGGAAGCCGATAATGATGTTGTTCTGTTGGCGTCATTAATTCGTGCGCGCAATACCATCAAGCATAAACCCGCTCTCATGGCGTTGCCAAGCCAATCAGAATGCATCGCCCGATATGCAGCATCCCCGTTGAACCTATTGCAATCGACATCTTTTGACAATCTACAGTTTTTCTTTATGTCATTGCTGCTTGATACGGGGATAGGGTTTGCGCCAGCGTCCTACGAGCTGCAAACCCATAGGGCCACATTTTCGGATCGATGGCCTTAAGCTGTTTCACCCAAAGAGCACAGATAATCCCCGAAGAGCGCCTATTATATGCTTTAAGCACGCTGACTAAGTTTATACGTATATAGATTGGACAACCGGGTTGTGAGCCACGCCTTCCCTGATGCCAAAGAAATCATCGTTTGCCATACGAATTAGAATATGCGTCGGCGTGCTTGGGTTAGCTCCTACAGCAGCCTGGACGAAACTTCCCGATTCCCACGATAGTTCTTCGAGCACATCGACCGGTGTTGCCTTGTTCGCAGCTACGCCATCATGAACAATGCTGTCTTCGTCTCTGGCAAGAATCCGCATCGTTTCTACGGGGACATTTGGATTCTCGGATAGCTTGATTCTCACTTCGACACTCGAATCAGTCGCTAGGCTTGCAAGACAGTCTGCCGGCGTATTCGAATTTCCCGCAACGTTTTTCCTAACCGATTCCTCCCAGTCTTCAGCAAGCTCCACGAGCAAGTCAGCAGGAGCATTTGGATTGCCGGCGACATACTCTCTTACGCCAACGTTTGAATCGGCGGCAAGAACGCGAAGTATCTGGGTGGGGATTGCTGGATTTCCGCCAATGTACCTTCTCGTCTCGTAGGCTTCACGCCTCATAGACTCGCAACCCCGCTTGTCTCCTTGGCTTTCGCGCGCGTCTGCTTCTTCGAGCTCGGAAACCGTCCTTTCATATATGGAAGCCAGCACGCTGGGAGACGTACTCGGGTTTATCTCTACACCGTATCTGACCGATCCCGCCTTGTCGAACGCTAGTTTTTCTAGAAGGCAATCAGGGGTGCTGGGGTTCGATGCGACTTCGCTCCTCACAGAATACCGCCCCGTCAAGCCCTTTTCGGGCTGGCTTGTATCCTCGTACTCGGCAAGTCTTTCAAGTACGGGTTGAGGAGTGCTCGGATTTCTAGCGACCTGGGCCATAAAACGATCCGAAAGGAACTCGAGGGTCTCCGCTGGAGTGCTCGGATTCTCGGCAATATGCCATCCAAGGGCTTTATCATCAAGCGTCCTCCGGGCAAGCTCGGTGAGCAAATATCCAGGCGTGTGGGTATTCATAGCGACGCCGTCAGTTACGAGACCTCCATCATGCGAAAGCTTCTCCAACAGGGCGCTTGGAGTACTGGGGTTCCGGGCAACGAATCCTCTCACCACTTCATCCTTGTCCCCTGCGAGTACCTCCAACAGATAAACGGGAGTATTGGGATTGCCTGCTATGGCGTTCCGCACACTTTGATGGGGATCCCTTGCGAGTATGTCTGCGAGCGAGCGAGAGGGTTTCTTTTGCTCTTTCAAAGATAAGCTTTTATTTCGTGACTTTGAAACGAATAAGACGATTGCCACTACTACGACGATAACGCCGATAACGATGATCCCGAAATCCATGCCACTTCTCCAATCCGACCAAGCAGAACAACGCAGTTACTCTGCTCGCATTAAAACATGTCTGAATAATGCTCTACTTGTTTCTCGTGTACTTGCATGCAGGGTATCTCGTACAGCCGTAGAATACCGACCCATCCTTCCTGTTTGTCAACTCCTTGAGCTTAGCTCCGCATCTCGGACACTTCATCGCATTTGCGCCCTTACTTTTATAATGCCTAGAAGCAACCGCACTCGAAGAAACGTCATCGACATTGCACGAATACTTACAAGCTGGGTAACGTGTGCAACCGTAAAAACGAGAGCCATCCTTGCTGTTCTTAATCAGCTTGAGCGGAGCGCCGCATTTCGGGCATTTCTTGGGATGCGGTTTCTCATAGCCCGCACCGCGATAAGCGCTGTCCGAGCTAAGACGCACGCTGGCATAGGCCGCAGGATCCGGGATGGAATACGTCGGTTCGTATTCCTCTGTGGCATCAATCGTCGCTGGGCAATCAGGCCAATTGGAACAGCCGAAGAATGGCTTGCCGTCTGAACCACGTCTGCGTCTTACCATCCATCCGTCGCAAGATGGGCACTTGAGCCTATCTTCGAGTATCTCAATATGGCTGTAGTTTACCTCGCAGAAGGGGTAGTTCGTGCAGCCAAGGAAGCTCGTATTAGTTTGGGAATTACGGCGTACGACGAGCCGCCCAGTCCCGCATCGGGGGCATAGCGCTGGGCTCCAGATATCTTCCCCTTCAATTCCAAACGCCCCCAAATGCTCCGACTCCAATGCCCTTAATTCTCCAACGAAAGGCGACGGCCCTGGCCCCCTGTCAAGAGCGCCTGATACGAGAAAAACTTTCCGTTTGGTTCGGGTAATAGCAACGTAGAAAAGGCGCCTTTCCTCAGCAAACTCGAACTGCTCATCGCCTCCAAGAAGAATCTGCAATATGGGGTCGTCCTCGATGCGGTTGGGGAAACCGTACATGTCGTTTACCAGGTTCAATACGACCACATCGTCGGCTTCGAGACCCTTTGCCCTGTGAACGCTCATAAAGGTGATGTTATTATTGCCACCATATACAACATGAACATCGCCAGTATTCCTGTCGCGCTCCAAGGATATGTTCTCGTTTTCAAAGCTGTCCCGCCCCTTGAAACCAGGATAGAGGGCTTCGATGTCAAAGTTATGCCTCCCCAAAATGAGTATCTTCCGTGTGTTCCCGTCCTGCATCTGTAAAATGCTGTTAAGTGAAGTCTCTAAGCCATTCGCCATATCTGATATATAGCTGATGACAACGGGCATATCCTCGTGCTTGAATGCCCTCATTGTCTTGTGTACTTGCGCCGGGTTGCGCTCCACAAACGCACTAGCAATGTCAACAAGTTCTTGCGAGTTGCGGTACGTCCTTTCTATCTTAAGAGTCTCATGGAACCCTACGTACTCTTCAAAATTGGTAAACAGCGAAACATCGCTACCTGCAAAACGGTATATCGATTGCCAGTCATCACCGACGCACATGAGTCTTGCCCCACATGCATCACGAATAGTCTTGATGAGTCCGAATCTGCTTTTCGATATGTCTTGGTATTCATCGACGATGATATAGCGAAATTGCTCTGTTGGACCATCTTCCGCTATCAGCGCAGCTGCTTTGTTAATCATGTCATCGAAATCGACCTGGCCCTTATCTGCAAGTCTCTTGCTGTAAAGAACCATGATCGGCTCGGCGAAGGCCATAAAGAGTTCAAAGCGGTGCCACATGAACCCGTCGCCTTTATATGCATCGCGGCCCCGGTCTGCGACTTCCGCCATAGTAATATTGTTCGCTTTTGCCAAGGACAAAAACGTTGTAGTGAGAATGGCGATGCTGCGAAGATACTTGTCGTCTCGGCTTAGCTTTTCATAAATCCTGGAAAGCATCTCCTCATCTTCCACGGGCACAACGCCGTTGGATTTGAGAAGTGCTTCGAGTTTGTTTAAGAGATCGTGGTCCTTGTTCCAGAAAGAGTAGCTCTCAATAAGCCGAGTGCCATTAGCTTCGTGCACGGACCTTTTCCATTCCATCCCCTCGATGTATTTACGCTCTTCGAAACTTGTTTCGATCCAAGGGCATCGCCCATGCTCGTCGATTCCGAAGTGCTCGAGCCAAATGTCGTATTCGGGAAGGTAGAAGTCGGGCTGGTAGGCACGGCCGCCGGTTTCGTAATCCCCGTCGTAGTTGCGCTCGTATTCGTACTTCACGCCGTGCAAGAAAAGGTAATTAGCTATCATGAGCTCTTCGACGCTCTTCACGCGCTCCCCGTTGAGCGTATCCAATTGTCCTTTAATTGTTTCAAGATTGGTGGCCTTCAGGGCCTCGAATCTCGCCCCCTCGCTTCCGAATTCGGAATAGTCCTTGGGCACGTGCTTGTAACATCCGTAGAACTCGATATATGCACTCATCTGGCCAGGATGCTCTCGTATGCCCTCTCGCAAATAGGATAGAACGCAGTTTCTGAGCTCGTTTTCATTTGCAACTCCAACTTTGCCGAGCCTATCGAGGCCCATTTTGTGAAAAGTCTTGCAGGCGACACCCTTGACGCCCGCCTTCTCGATCCTCTCCCGAAGCTCGTTAACCGACTTTCGGGTAAACGAGGTAACAAGTATCTCTTCAGGTCTGATGCCCCTATGCTCGGTTAGGTATTTAATCTTGCCAACAACGGTCAGCGTCTTGCCCGACCCCGCACCAGCAATGACAAGGTTGCTGTATTCGTCGGTAACAACAGCATCCCTCTGTTGGTCGTCTAAAGACTTACCATCAATGTTAGAAAGCATAGAATCGCATTCGGCAAGCTCCGACGCTTTGAACTCATCATTACGTTTGGCGCGGATCTTTGGATCTGCCTGATTCGCAATGAACGCTGCTATAACGTCGGATTTCGGATGCGAGCGCCGGCGCGAGTCGGGAATTACGAGAAGTTTCTTATATAGCTGGGCATTCCTTTCTGCTTCTTCATCCCAATCCTTTTTCATTAGATAGCCATTTGAATAATCAAGGAGCATCTTCTGTCGCTCAACTGCAGCCTCTATGTCCTCAATCAAATCGTTGAGTCGCCTGCGTATAATCATCGTCCTTACGAGAAGAAAACAGATGATAGTTGCGGCAATAATTCCTAGGGTTATCGCTATCGTCATCTTTGTTGCAATCCATTCCAAAAGGCTTGTTTATCTTTAGAAACAAATTATAGGTCTTTGATGTTTGATGATAGGGAAGGTCGCTATTTACAATCAGCGTCTTGAGATGTATTCGCAGAGCACGAACTCAGGCTACAAACCAAGATGACTATCTCGTCATCTTGGTCGCAGAACCCCAATGACGCTATACTGACAAAAAGGGCTTCGTTCAGCAGCGCCATGACGGTAGAGAGCAACTCTGGATCAGGGTGACCCAATGAACAAAACGCAAGCAGAACAAATACTGGAGATTGACCCCCCTTATACCTACGCTGAGCTACGCAAGGCCTGGCGTCAAAGGTGCCTTGAGTATCACCCCGATAGATGTGCTACCACTGGAATGAGTCCAGAAACAGCCAATGAAGTCTTGCGCGAAATAAACGAGGCTTTTGAATTCCTGAAAGAAGCTTTCAAGGACGAAAGTGGTCAAGAAGACAACGGGGATTCGGGTGCAGCAAACATCGCTGCAATCTATATGGCTGGAAAAATGATGATGGAAAAAGCCTCAAGCCCCCAAGAATGGCTGGCTGCTGAATCCATATTCCATTCCATCTCTGGCTTCATGGACTCTGACGCTATGGCTGAAATGTGTGCTTTCGCCGCAGAGGTCTCAGCGCGCGCACAAGTTGAAGGCAAAAACGAAGCGCCCTTTACGGGCGCAAACGGTAGCTTGCATCATCATTGCGCGATAGTGCTCGACAATGCGTTCGATGCGCACCAAGAGGTAGCGCAAGCAATCGAGCGTATATCTGACATGGGAATAGAAAAAGCGAACGATCTCGTTGCATCTGCCCCATGCACAATACTCGACGGACTCGAAGTCGAGGAAGCTTTGTATTTGTGTCCGACTATCGCTGAAGCGGGCGGGCTAATACATCTAACACGCGGTCGGGAGATGCTCGCATATAGGCATACAAGAGAATGGGATACGGAACGAAAGGCAAAATGCGCCCGAGACAAATCAACACCGCAGAGCGTCTTGTATGAGCTAGCCGGAGATGCCGATGTTTCGGTGGTGGAACGGGTCGCCGCAAATCCACACACACCATCAGGCACTTTGGAAAAGCTGGCATACAGCCACGAAGTTTCAATCCGCATGAACGCTGCCAGCAACCCAAGCACCCCAGAGAAACCCCTTAAAAGACTTGCGAACGACGCCGACGAAAGAGTTCGCTGGAACGTTTCAAGAAACCCGTCTTCTCCGAGCGAGGCATTACTAATCTTTGCCGGGGAAAAATCGTTTGAAAGGCAGCTTGCAGCGCACAAGAATACACCCCCTGAGCTTCTTGCAAAAATTGTTGAGACCCT
>CAYOBD010000019.1:0-2043 GCA_964402005.1 uncultured Eggerthellaceae bacterium | reverse complement strand
CAGATTCTAAAGATTTTATTGAAGAGGAAGATATTGATTATGAAATCAAGGAAATCATTGCAGGTAACCCTTCTACACCTCCTGAGGTTCTGCAAAAACTGGCCATGTATGAATCAATCAAGTTGCGAATCGCTGTTGCGTCAAACAAGAGCACGCCGCCACATGTTCTTAATTCTCTGGCGGCAGACAAAAAATATCAGGTCAGAGTTGCTGCAACGCAAACCCTTAGAGAGAAAGGGCTCGAATAGCATTCATACGCATGCAGGGCCGAAAGTTTCTCATGCCATCACAGAAGAATTGCAAGGGGCTACAAGAGCTGAAGCGTGTTTTGCCGCGTTCGACTCCCTAAAGGGCCTGCCCCACTACTCGAGCAATTCTGGCGGAACCGTCAACGCAGTAGACTCCACATAATTGTATTCCTCTATTGTCTCGAGCTTCGTTCCCATATCCTCTTTACCTGGCATAGCCTCCATGCCGGTGATATCCGAAACGATATAGTTCTGGCCGTCGAAATACACATCCAACGATCCCCATACCTCGGTGCTGGTTCCAGGAATGTGATATCTGAATCCTTCGACATGCCAGGTGTTTTCATCCTTGAAAGACCATTCCCCTTTGTCGATGAGCTCGAGATAGAAGCCAGACGTATCTGAATAAGAGTGATATAGAGACGAATCGTGCGCACTTCCATCTTCTGTGAAAACATCATCGGCAAGCGAGTTTGTCAGAGCGACGGTTGCAGCCTTGTAGGCTGTGTCGACCGGGAAGCTCTCCTCGAGCGCCTTTCTTTGCTCTTCGAGCTTGGCTGCTTCCTCTTCGGCCTTCCGCTTTTCCTCTTCTTCGGTATTTCTCGCGATTCCGTCTGATCTTTGCTTCTCTTCCTCAGCTTTGCGCTCTGCCTCTTCCTTTGCCTTGCGTTCCTCTTCCTCTTTCTGGGCCGCACGCTCTGCCTCAGCCTGCTCTTCCTCGCGCTGCGCAATCAAGCTCTTGGCGTTCTCGGAAAGCGAAGCTGATTCCAAGGCCTTAGTAAAATCGCCTTCAAAGTCATGCTTTTCGCCCTTCTTTACAAAGAGCACCAGAAGCCCAGTTTCGTTGGTTGCCGTATTGAAGAATACGACCGCTCTAAACCTCTGCTCATGACCGCCGTACTGTCCCTCTGCAGTAACTATCCGCCCGGGCTGCGCCGCAATATCAACTGCCTGATCGGTATCCACATCCTCGTCGCGCACGCTAAAACCATTACGCAAGCCATCAATGGTCTTGTGCGCGTCCTCTTCGAAAGCCGTTTCTGAGTCGAAGGAGCCTTTTAAGCTCCCGGTTATCAGCATCGCGGTTGGATCGTTCTCCGAGCCCGCATACCAGGCTGTATAGCCTTCCGGCGCGCCGCTCTTAGCCTCTATGTAGTATCCGGGCATTTCAAATACAACATCGGAAACCTCAATGCTTGTGGTCTTGTCGGTTTGGAACAGATCCGTTTGACCACTCGAACACCCTGCGATGGCAAAAAAGATCGCTAGAGCCAGAGCCGATACTGCCAAACGTTTCATCGAAGCTCCTTCCCACTGCCGCCTCCCTTTATGAGAAGAGCATAGAGGCGCTTTGCGTACTGAATCCGATTTCCAAAGCCGACCTGCTTGCTTCACGATAACATGATTTCATCGGTCCGAGAACACAGCCGCAACCCGCTCCCTGTACTCTCGCCATGCATCGGTCCGGCCCAGCTCCCCTTGCAGCGCATCGGCGATCGCGGAGTAGTACCAGGCGTGCTCGGCGGGGTCCTTCTGGTTGAACCGCTGCCAGAGCGCATCGCCGAGGGCCTCGTAGTCCCTCTGGATCGCCCGGATGTTGGACAGCTTGTCGCCCAGGCACACCATCCGCACGCCCGGGTCGGACGCGCCCGCGATGTGCGCGACGCCCTCCATCTTGCGGATCTTCCACGTGTCCCCCGGCGGCATGCCCTCGCGCTTGTCCTCGGACTCGCCCGCCACGATCGCGGCCACGCGCGCGCCGAAGCGCTCCTCGATCTCGACCACCGAGACGCCG
>CAYOBD010000018.1:0-15881 GCA_964402005.1 uncultured Eggerthellaceae bacterium | reverse complement strand
GCACCCGACGCTCCATTGGTCTGCCAAGTGCTGGAATTTTTCGAGCTTGAGGGTCATGGGCGTCCCCATTACCAGGATCGTCCCCCCTGCAAGAGCGCAAGCAGCCGGTTTCAGCGCAGGCTCGATGCCTATGATGGGAATATCGGGATAATCCCTTCGCAGCCTGGCAGCTGCCACGCTTGTTGCGGTATTGCATGCAATGACCACTGCTTTGGCGCCATCCGCAATGTGGCCGTCCACAATCTCGCGCGTGCGGTCATACACCCATTCCTGCGGCTTTTCCCCATAGGGCGTATATGCCGAATCGCCGAAGTAGACGAAATCCTCATGCGGCAGTTCAGCAACAAGCGACGCGAGCACGGTGATTCCTCCGACACCGGAGTCAACCACGGCGATGAAACCATCGCTTAAGTTTTCATTGCTTTTGGAAACCGCCACGTTTCCCATCCCATCGTACAACCAAAGGATTTGATAGCAAAAGGACCGAGCCCTTCATCTCCCCGCTGTTTCGGAAGCCTACGGGTGATCCCTATCGCACCATCCTGTTTTCTACTTCGCTCCGTACTGCTCGTAATAGGCATCGATGGCCTGCTTGCAGGCATCGTCGATCACGATGCGTCCATGGCACGAGCGATTGTGAAGGTAGTTCACGACCTCTGACATGGTTACGATCGAGCCCGTCGAAATGCCATAGCGCTGGGAGACTTCCTCGAGTGCGCTCACCGAACCGCCTTTGCCGATCTCCTGGCGGTCCATAGAAACCATGAGCCCCACTACGTCTACGGCGCCTTGGGCCATGAGTATAGGATGCGTCTCGTCTATCGACTTTCCCGATGTCGTCACGTCCTCGACGATGACCACGCGGTCGCCATCCGCAATCGAGCTACCCAGAAGAATGCCTGCGTCGCCATGGTCTTTTGCCTCTTTGCGATTGCTGCAGTAGCGCACCTGCTTTCCATACAGCTCCGATATTCCCATCGCAGTTACAACGGAGAGCGGTATCCCTTTGTACGCGGGGCCGAAGACAACGTCAAAGTCCAATCCGAAGTGCGCTTCTATAGCCTGCGCATAGTACAAGCCGAGCCGATGCAGCTGATCGCCTGTCACATAGGCGCCCGCATTCATGAAGAATGGAGACTTTCTTCCGCTTTTGAGCGTGAAATCCCCAAACTTGAGAACATCGCTTTCGACCATGAACTCGATGAATTCACGCTTATAGTCGTCCATTCCGCATGCTCCCTTCCGACTGCATTGATGCAGATTGCGTCTTGCCGCATTGCATGGCGCAATGCCCCCAGATAACAACAAGGGGAAACAATCGCATTGAAATCGACCGTTTCCCCTGGTCACACATGGAGCCAGCGACAGGAATCGAACCCGCAACCCACTGATTACAAATCAGTTGCTCTACCGTTGAGCCACGCTGGCGCAAAGCGCATTGTACTACATGGCACCGCGTACGTGTCGTGTGATACCCGATTCCCTCGGGCGCATCTCGGGCAGATGCTTCCACAGGCGTATTGGCATGAAGTTTCGTCTTAGTTCTGGGTGATAGCGTGACTCTATGGAAACCGCATCGTAGAATCGCTGCCAAAGCGCCTGAGCGTATTCATCCCCTTCTGCCGTTTCCGGAACCTGCTCTATTACGTCCTTTACCAGATACCAGCCATCGCCATCGTATACACCGGCCAAACAGTGAACTTCGTCGTAGATGATGAACGGCTGTATGTTGAATCGAGCTGCGAAATGCCACATAACGAAAGGCACGACTGAAGCATTCGGATTGCATCGGGCAAACCACACACCGTTGCTCAAGTGTGAGAATCGTGCGAACTGCCGCAATTTCTCTGCCTCGTTTTCGGTGCGCCTGCACATTGCTGCAACACGGGCTACGACAGGGTCGGCGAGATCGTCCATAATGCAGCGCCTCGAAGCTCTGTGCGAATTTGTATCCACCGCTTGGCGCACGAGCGTGTAAATGGCAGCGCCTTTTCCAGCGTCATCAGAGGCGAAAGCACGCGTAATAACCGTTAACGTGCGCTGGCCTGCTATCCGCTCGATACCGTTTCTCACGCGCTCCGCATGCTCCATCGATGTCTCCACAAACACAGCTGATTGCCCGAGACGCGGTTCGTAATCGCTTTCGGCAACGATGTCTTCTGGCTGCTCGTGGCGCGAATACGCTTCGAAAATACAGCTGAATAGCCCTTCGAGCGATCCATCGTGCAGGTAGGCAACATGCGCGAGCGGCTCGGATACCACAGATGTGATTTTCTCGCTCATTGCAACCCCCCGTCCCCATCATCCCCAAATGCTTTCAAGTGATAGGGCACTCTGCGTCTGCATGGATTCTCTGGGGCGTGTCGCCTGCGGCAATGCATTCGACCGAACAGTTCCTTTCGGCAATGCTGCCGTTTCGCTTGTTCCCCCGAACAGCGAGAGCTGTCCTGGCAGCACGCGGTCGGCGCGACGCCCATGCTTTCCACCGTCTATCGGAGCAGCAAGCTGCGCCCGCAGCGACTCCCGCGTGAAAACGGTTCCCATGCCTGCCCACACGCCGTTCTCAGTTATGAAATAGCGCGCCCGTTTATATACTATGCCCAGCTTACGCAGCTCCGGCTCGCGCAATGTGCAGGTGCGACGCGCTCGCAATATTTTTCGCGCACTCCTCGGTCCAATGCCAGGCACGCGCAAGAGCACTTCAAGCGGAGCCTTGTTGACCTCTACAGGAAATTGGTCCAGATGATTGAGCGCCCAGGCGACTTTCGGATCGATGTCGGTATCGAGATACGGATGCGCCTCATCTATTAGTTCGCTTGCATCGAACTCGTAGAAGCGCATTAGCCAATCCGCCTGATAAAGTCGATGCTCGCGATTCAGCTGCACGGCAGAGTCATTCGGCAGACGAGCATCTTCCACAACCGGCAAATATGCGCTGTAGAATACGCGCTTTAGTCCCAATGTGCGGTACAACGCCGATGACAATCCGAGAATCTGGAAGTCATCCTCAGGGGTCGCTCCGATGATCATCTGCGTTGACTGCCCCGCTGGCGCGAACGCCGCCCGCCGGCGTGCAAGCTTGCTCGATGGATACAAGGTTGTACGGCGGCGTGAGGAGCCGCGTGTCTCCGCATCTTCTGCGATAGAGTCGCGGATCTGACGCATCGGCGCGAATATTCTCTCGCCTTTCTTCTGCGGCGCAAGCAGATCAAGACTCTTCCTACTTGGCAGCTCGAGGTTTATGGAAATGCGGTCAACGAGACGCCCCATCCGTTCTATAAGCTCAGGAGAAGCGCCGGGGATAGCCTTTGCGTGTATGTAACCGCGAAATCTGTAGTCATCACGCAGGATGGATATAGCTTCTACCATGAGCTCTGTTGTGTAATCGGGCGAATGCATGACTCCCGATGACAAAAAGAGCCCTTCGATGTAGTTACGCCTATAGAACTCGATGGTCAAATCCGCAAGCTCTCGCGGCGTGAACGATGCTCGCTCGACTTCGTTGGAGCGTCGATTCACGCAATACGCGCAATCGTAGACGCACTCGTTCGACATGAGCACCTTCAGAAGGCTGATGCATCGCCCGTCCGGCGTAAAACTATGGCAGCATCCGGCAGAACTCGCGCTGCCCAGCTGCCCCCTTTTCGCCGAGCGCTGCGAACCCGACGAAGTGCACGCTACGTCGTATTTCGCCGCATCAGCGAGTATCCCGAGTTTCTGTAATAAATCCATACGCACACCTGTTCGTTTTACGCATATAACTATACAGGAACGTATGTTCTATTACAAGTGATAATATCGCGAAATGATTCGTTATAACGTCTGGATTAGTTAGACAGCACAAGACGGCTCTACAAGCCCTCCCCGTTCCAATCGGGGATGAAGCTCTCTAGTGCAGCGGGCCCCTGCTGCCAGAAGTAGTCCTCGATACCGATGGCGTCAGCGTGGTCGAGCACACGTTCGTAGTCGGCATCAGTCACACGCGCGCCCAGCTCTGGAAAGCGTTCGAGCACGGCTTGCGCTTGCTTGTCTCCTGCGTCGGCCCGTGTTGAAAGCACTGGTGTGTATTGGTTCATGATCGAGTACAGCACACGATTCCCAAATGCACCGTAAAGCGCATCCAGCACGCGCATCGACTCCTCCGCCGCGCCGGGCAATACCATATGGCGCACAACGACACCGCGGACCATCCGAGGCGCATCATCCACCTCGTCGAACTCGGGCTCACCAGAGCATGTAAGCATCTCCCCTATCGCCGCAAGGGCTACTTCGGGATAATCGCCTGCATGCGAATACTTGCGCGCAAGGTCAACGTCTGCATACTTGAAATCTGTCAAGTAGACATCTACGGCGCCTTCCAGCATGCGAATCGCCTCGCGGCGTTCATAACCCGACGTGTTCCATACAATGGGCACTTCCAGCCCACTACTGCGCGCCATATGCACCGCTTCGACGATCGCCAAGCTATGATGCGTCGGCGTCACGCAGTTGATGTTAAGCGCGCCCTGATTCTGCAGGCGCAAAAAGGCATCGGCAAGACCCTCGACCGAGACTTCAATACCGGCATCATCGGAAGCAATCTCTGCATTCTGGCAATATACGCATCCAAGAGAGCATCGCGAAAAGAACACCGTACCGCTTCCGCGCGTTCCCGAAATGACGGGTTCTTCCCAGAAGTGAAGCGCGGCGCGCGCTGCAAAGATGCGCGCGTCTGCCCCGCATACTCCGCGCTCGCCTTCATCCCGTCGGGCTCCGCACAGGCGCGGGCATAGATTGCACGGGCTAATTCGAAGAGAACCGCCCATAAACCCCGCCGAAAAAGCCATCGGCTCCGCCATCGAAACCATTCGGATCCGCGCCGTAATCTTCTTCGTCATAATCGTCGTAATCATCGAAATCGTCGAAGCCGTCACCAGACATCCCATATGCCTCTTTGGCACGGTTCCAATCGAGACCTGCAGCCGTACTCTTCTCCTCGTCGCAGTAAAGAAGAGACAATGCAGCGGGCCCCATATCTACCCCGCCCAAGACGGAGAGGACATCTAACAGACGCATGGTTGATTCTAACTGGGGAAGTACGAGGCCGACGTCTTCTGCCGCCATCACCGCAGCCGAAACCTCAGAAGTCATCATCTCAATCGTGAAAACACCGGCAGCTGATGCGTCCTCGGGCGGCCACACGCCTGCATGCGCGTCTTCTGTTTGCGCAACCAAGGAAACCGAGGCTGCTTTAACTGCATGGTCGAGCGCCTTCGATTCGATTGATGAAATGAATCGAGCAGCTTCGGAAATGGTATGCATTGCTTTTTTCAGCTGAGCCGCACCCGGTCCGCCAGCACGATCTGCATGACCGGCCAACACTTCTATAAGGGGCATCGCTGCATCGAGCGCATCGTCTTCGCCTGCAGCGAAGCATGAAACCTTCGAAGCATCAGCAAACGGGTCGCCGGCAGAAACGTATTCGACGCATAGCGGAGCCTCAACGCATAGAAGGTCGTTCACGGTCGCCAGGGCAGACAGCTCTCTCGCAAACGTAGGCGCCGCGGGAGAAAGGTCGATTACTACAGCTCCTGAATGCAACCCATGAATAAGACCATCGGTCTCGAAGTACGCATCTTCCAACCTGCTTTGCGATGTGAAATACGTCAGTGCCGCATCGGCTTGGCCGGCAAAATCCGTAGGCTCCCAGCCGGCTTCCTCGAGGCAGCGTGCAACATATCCCCCCACTGTGGCGTTGCCCTTGAAAATGTAGTAGCCCATGGGCTCTCCTTCCGCGCAGCGAAAACCTATCGCCCTTTTATCTTTCGGGCAATGCGATCTGACAACGACAAATCTTCGCGTGCATCGCGCCCCATATATGCGATCGCCACCATTCCAGGTCCCACATGGCTTCCGATAACAGGACCTATGGACGTCTTCACAATCATGACGCCATCGTCAATCCTTAGGACCTCCCTTTCCAGGCGCATTGCATCTTTCTCGCAGTCGGAACAGCCGATCAAGACCTCCGACGTTTCGTCTGGAATACGGTGCTTCTCGAAGTGCTCGGCCAAACGTCGCAAACCCTTCTTCCGTCCACGGGCCACGCCGTCTATCGAAAGCCTTCCATCAAGCGAAATCGTGAGCAGCGGCTTAACGTCGAGCTTTGCTCCCGCCGCAGCAACGGTCCCAGGAATGCGCCCGCCACGGCGCAGCGCTTCCAAATCATCGACCATGAACTCCTCATTGACGAAGAAACGAGCTTCTTCGGCCCAGGCAGCAAGCTGTTCTGCCGATAGACCTTTTTCGCGCTGCCGAATCGCCTCGAGCACAAGCACGCCTTCGGCTATCGAAGCCAGCTTCGTATCTACAACGTGCAATTCGAAATCTGGGTGCTCGGCCAAGAATGCATCGCGTACCATGCAAGCAGTATCGAAACTTCCGGATAATCCGCTTGTGAAGCTCAAGTACACGGTGGGTTTGCCTATTTTAAGCGCATGCTCAAACGCATCCGTTAACGCCGGCACTGTGATCTGCATCGTTGTCGGTTGCGAGCCCTTGCGCATATATTCGTAAAACTCATGCGCCGTAATCGATTCATACAGATCGTCGTATAGCTCAACCCCCTCAATGATGAAGGGGAACTGCAACAAAACGACCCCCTCATCTTTGAGCACAGCGTATGGCAGATCGCAGCATGAATCTACGATCAGAGTGCAAATCGGTTCTTGCATTTAAAAAATTCTTCACCGCCTCTAAACAAGTCCCTTCATTCGAGCGGCCAAGTCAGCACGCCGCACGAAGAGGTTCTTTTCAAGCCCAACCGGATAGGTGTGCGGGTTGAGCAAACGCTTTTGTGTTTCATCCAAACTCTCAAGCCCGTCGTATGCGCGCTTGCGCGCTTTGACGGCATCGCGATGCTCTTGGTCGAGTACGCATACGCCGTTCTGGGCAAGCGGTTTGAGCAACGTTTCCCAGCGCTTTCCCGACAGGCATTTCCGACGCAGGCTGTCAGCGGGATCGACGATGATTTCATCATCATTCACGGGGGCATTCGTATCGAACACCATGTCGCCTGCAACCCGGCCGTCTTCCTGGTAGTACCGCCTGATGTCGAGTACGCCCGGAGTCGTCAGTTTCTGAAGCGACTCGCTGACCTTGATGTGATCGATCCAACTATCCGTTTCTTCATCGTATGTTGCCGAAAGCTTGTAGACGCCTCCGAGTGTAGGTTGATCATATGCGCACGCCAGCTTCGTCCCAACACCCCAGGACGCAACTTTCGCACCCTCTTCGCATATCGAACGGATGGAATACTCGTCCAGATCGTTGGACAGAACGACGCCGCAATCGTCGAGACCGGCCTCATCGAGCATGCGACGTGCCATCTTGGCGAGCCACGACAGGTCGCCCGAATCGATGCGAATTCCAATCAGGCGCTGACCGCGCTCGCGCATTTCCAGCCCTACGGTAATCGCATTCTTGATTCCCTGTTCAACGTCGTATGTATCCACAAGCAGAATGCAGTTGTTCGGGAAAGCCTCCGCATAGGCTCGGAAGGCCGTCAGCTCATCAGGGAACGCCATCACCCAGGAATGCGCATGCGTGCCGGAAACCGGCAGCCCGAATAGCTCTCCCGCAAGAACATTCGAGGTTGAAGCGCAACCACCGACTATTGCAGCCCGGCTAGCCCATATGCCGCCAGCCGCACCCTGCGCACGGCGCAACCCGAACTCGGCAACCGGCGCACTGCCTGCAGCTTGGCAGACGCGTGCGGCCTTCGTCGCCACGAGCGTTTCGAAGTTTACGCAGTTCAGAAGCGGCGTTTCTATAAGCTGGCATTCGATGATCGGCCCGGTAACCCGCACAAGCGGCTCATTCGGAAACACCGGCGTGCCTTCCGGAACGGCATCTATGTCAACGCTCAACTTGAAATCCGCTAGATAGTCGAGGAATGCCTGCTCGAACAGCGGACCACCGCCCGGGGCCTGCAGGGTCGAGAGATACTCTACATCTTCATCGGAGAATCCGTACGTCTCCACGAGCTCGGCAAGCTGATCCATGCCGCACGCAATCGCATATCCGCCTTTGAACGGGTAGTCGCGGAAGTACATATGGAAGCACGCGCGCACGTCTCCCATACCGTTTTTCAGGTACCCTTGCGCCATCGTAACCTGATACAGGTCGGTCAGCATAGCGTAATCGACGTTCATGTTCCTCCCCCTTCATCATCGGCGGGCATAGCGCCCTTATGACATACAACCCATTTTCGTTCAGTCCCGATCCCGCGAGCTTATGGATGCTCCTGTGCAATCGAAGACTATGCTTCTACTCCTGCGGCTCGGAAGATCCAGCCTTGTGAGTACGTCTGCGCCTGCGGCGTTGAACGTTCTCCTTGGCCTCCACGGACTTCGGCTTTGCAGGCGCTTGTTGACTTGCGCGCGCATTCCTAAGCGCAGAGGAATTTCGGCCGACCTGGGAACTTTTCTTCTTCGCTTCGACGGCATCGTCGCGCTCGCCGCCCCGCGTTCTGCCCTTTTGGGCTTTTGCTGTCTTCTGCTGTTGCTTTTGCTGTCGCGTCGGCGCAGCTCCCTTGCCCGCTGCGGATTGCTTCTTTTCTTCCGTCGGAGCCTGGGCCTGCACCGCTTCAACCGTCGTTGAGCGACGGCGCCTACGGCGCTTGCGCTTTGCGGGAGCAGCCTCTGAAGATTTCTCTTCCGCGTGAGTAACTGCAGTCCTATCCGCCAACTTGTCGTTGCCGGTCAATTCAGTCGTAAACAAAGAAGTCAACTCGAGGTTGTCTATGGAAATCGGGGCGTTGGCAGCCGCCCATGCGTCCTCACCAACGATGCTCGGACGTACGGCTCCTTCCTCCGTCTCCATGTCTGCAAGCGGTACCTTGACGGGTTTTTCAGTTCCCACCTGAATGGAAACCGTCTCGCGCGGCACATCGAGAGAGACAACCTTACCCTCGCCATCAGGCGTCTGGATCTTTGCATTCTTCTTAGGCGCCCTACTGTGGAAATCCTTGTACGCATCGTACTCGTAGCGCAGACAGCACATAAGCCGCCCGCAGATGCCCGAGATCTTCTGCGGATTCAAGGAAAGATCCTGCTCTTTTGCCATGCGGATCGAGACCGGGTTGAATTCCCCTCCCAACCTCCTGCAGCACAACTCCTGGCCGCAATGGCCCAAACCGCCGACCATGCGTGCGCCGTCGCGGATGCCCACCTGCTTCATGTCTACGCGTACGTGCAGTTCAGAGGCTAGCTGATGCACAAGGTCGCGAAAGTCGATGCGCTCTTCGGAGTCGAAGTAGAATACCGCCTTGTCGCCTTCGAACATGTACTCTACGGCAACCGGATTCATATCAGGGGTTGCCTCTGCGGCCAGCCGCTTGAACACCGGCAGGGCAGCACGCGCGTTATCGGCCGCTTCGGCCGCACGCGCAGCGTCCTCTTCAGTGGCAATCCGCTTCACCGGCTTCAACGGTGATTTAAGCTTCTTCTCATCATCGGGACCCATCTCGAACACGGCCTGCGACACGTGCCCGAATTCGAGACCGCGCGCCGTGGTCACAACAACGGCATCATCGACTTCCAAATCGAAGTCGAGAGCGTCGAACCACAGCGTTTTAGGATTGAACTCCAACCTAACGGGAGCTATGCGAACCATATAGTGCCTCTCTTATCTCCAACAGCATGGCGCTGATACATGTCTCAGGTGATACATTATACGAGATGGACGCTGTGCAGGTCTTCACTGCCTCGAGCGCACGGGCCACGCACGCCTCATCGGTGCGCTGCGCCGTATCCTCGATGGACAGCCTTGCATCGACATTGATCACCAAATCGGGCGTCTGTGCGCACACGGCAAGCACATCACGCAAATATGATTCCGTGATGGCCGTTAGCTGTTTGAATGCCTCGAGCGTACGCGCCGAAAGCACTCGCTTGTTGCGCTCCTTGATCTGGTTTAAAGCAGCTTTGCCGAGCACATCGGCATTTTCGGCAAGTTCCGCCTCTTGCGCGATGCGAATCTGGTCAAGCGGCGCCTTTGCGGCAACGGTCAACCCACGTGCCAACTGCACCAGATCCCACGAATCCGCATCCGCGATGCGGCCGAGCGCTTCGATGACCTGCTGACGGAATCCTCGGCTTTCGCCTGACTTCAGAAAATCTATGCTGCGCGTGATCGAACCGCCGCATGCTTCCACTGCGATGCGCGCCTGTTCTGCCGTAGCGCCCGTTTTCTGGGTGATGATGGCAGCGGCCTCCGTCGCGGGAATATGCCTGAATGGAACGACCGAGCAGCGCGATACGATGGTCGGAAGGACGCTCTCACGCGTACGTCCGAGCAGAATGAGCACCACGTCGTCCGGCGGCTCCTCGAGCGTCTTCAGAAATGCATTAGCGGCAGACACGCCAAGCAGGTCGACGCGATCCAGTATGTAAACCTTCACTTTCGCCTGTATCGGAGCGAGCGCCGTATCCGCTACGATTTCGCGCACCTGCCCAACCAGGTAACCCGCCGCACCCTCTGGAGCATAGTAACGAACATCCGGGTGCGTTTTGCGTATGACGCGCGTACATGCCCCGCACGAGCCGCATCCGCCGTCTTCGCAGACCAGAGCCTGCGCAAGCGCATATGCCGCTTGCGTCTTGTTTGAGCCTGCAGGCCCTGTGAACAAGTACGCATGCGTCACCCGCTCGTTAGCAACCGATGCACGCAGAAAATCGCGTACACGCGGTTGGCCGAATATCCTTTCAAAGGGATCGCCCATGCGTTTATCTGCCCATCTCGTCGGGTTTCACGAGCGCGCGTGCGAAGAAGGCCGGCGTGCACACTGTTTCGTCCGCCATCCAATCGAACACGTCGGCCATCTCGGCAAATATCCTGCGCGCGGTTTCAGGTTTCTCTTGGTCGGAAACAACGATGCGAATGCGATCCGGATTCTCTTTGGCAAGCTTCAGATACCCTGCATTCACCCGCTCATGAAATGCGGTGCCTGCAAGCTCGATCCTGTCGGCGCCTGCACGGTGGCTTGCCCGCTCCAGGCCCTCTTCGACCGAGCCGCCTGTCAGCATCAGAATGGTACGCTGCGGATAGATGCCTTGGCACGCGAATTCATTTGCGCGCTCTATAAACCCGCGGTCCATACCGCGCCCGAACGACTGGTAGGCTATGGTTGAATCGGTATAGCGGTCGCAGAGCACCACAGCGCCCCTCTCGAGTGCCGGGCGGATCACCTGCCCGACGATCTGCGCACGTGCCGCCTCATAGATCAGCAGCTCGCACTCAGGTGTCATCACATCGTTGCCAGGATCGAGCACCACATTGCGGAGGCGTTCTCCGATTATCGTTCCACCGGGCTCGCGCAGACACACGACTTCGGTGCCGCGCGCCCTGAGCGATTCGGCAAGGAAGCGCAGATGCGTCGTCTTGCCTGCGCCGTCGCCGCCTTCGAAGGTTATGAAAATGCCCGTCTCCATGTTTGCGTCCTTTTCAGCATTCTTTGATTTGCCAGTGGAACCTTACTCCGCTGATGCATTGCGCCAACGGTATCAGATCCCGTTGTCATACCGTTGTTTCATCCTTCAGCATATACACGTCATCCCCGTTGGCATCGACGCCAACGAAAACGGGGAAATCCTCCACCTCTATGCGCCTGAGTGCTTCTGTGCCTAAATCCCCATAAGCAATGACCTCGGCGGACATCACCCGTTTAGCGAGCAATGCTGCTGCACCCCCAGTTGCAATGAAGTACACACAACCGTTTCTCTTGCATGCATCCCGCACCGCTTCGCTGCGCGGACCTTTGCCGATGGTCGCCGCGATTCCTGCGTCGTAGAGCGTCGGCGCAGCGAAATCCATCCTTCCCGCTGTAGTCGGACCGACTGCGCCGAAAGGCCGCCCGCAGGCTGCAGGCGTTGGACCGGCATAGAACAAAGTCTGACCCTCCAAACCATAGGGCAAAGCACCGCAGCTTTCTTTCAATTCGATTATCATGCGCTCGTGTCCCGCATCGCGCAGCGTGTACAGAGGTCCGCTCAATAGGCAGCGCTGACCCGCTTTCAACCCCGCCAAATCCTCCTTGCGCAACGGCAGTTCCAGATTCACGCATTCGCCCGAAGAAGCATTCTGCGATGACGCGCCAGCTGCATCTGCTACGTCTGCCCCGGATATCAGCTGCCTGTCCAGCTGCGATGCCACCGACTCGCCAGATGCGAGATCGATAGTAGCCCTGCGAAGCGCAGAGCATCCCATATTGACTGCTACGGGAAGCGCGGCTATATGGCATGGTGCCGTCTCCACATGGACGGCGAGGGCAGCAGATGGTCCGCCGAGCCCTCCGGCTCCGACTTCTGATTCCGCTATGAGCGCTTCCAGTTGGCGTTCGAGAAGGCTCGCTTCAGACGTTGCCGCGCGTTCGCCTACCGGTCGCATCAGCGCATGCTTGGCCAATCCTGCCACCTTATCGAATGTCGCACCGATACCCACACCCACTACGAGGGGTGCGCATGCGTTCGCCGCCTTTTCCCTCACGCGCTTTAACACCGTATCTATGATTCCCGCATGACCTGCACCGGGAACGAGCATTTCAACCTTGCTTGCATTGTCAGAACCGCCGCCTTTGAGCATGATGTGCAACTTCGCGCAACCTTGCTCTTCAACTGTTCTGATCTCGCAGAAAGCCGGCGTATTGTCGCCCGTATTCGTGCGATTGAAAGCCGCATCGCGCACAACCGATCGCCTCAGGCGCGCCTCTTCGTATGCATGTGCAACTGCGGTATTCACTTCGGAGAGCACATCGCCGCTTATGGTTACATCAGGGCCTATTTCGAGACACACCCACACAGTGCCCGTGTCCTGGCAGATAGGCACACCATCCGACGCCGCGAGCGCGGCGTTGACCAGCAGGTCATCCAATACGTGGGCGCCGCGTGGGCTTTTGTCGCTTCTTCGTGCCTTGGCAATCGCAGCATACACGTCGCGCGGCAACCTGCAAGCGATACGTGGAATCGCCTGGTCTATCGCATCATGCACTTGGTCACGGGTAACTTGCAACGTCGCTCCCCTACAGATCGAGCGCGCGGAGGCCCGCACGCACAGACTCAGCGCTCGCCTGGTAAGCGGCAAGCTCCTCATCGTTAAGCTCGAACTCGACTATCTCCTCAACTCCGTTCCTTCCCAGACGGACGGGAACGTTCATGTACAGATCCTCGATACCATACTGCCCGTCGATGTGGGCGCATACCGGCAACACCTCGTGGCTGTCGGTTATTATCGCTTCCACCATGCGTGCGATCGACGCACCAGGGGCGTAATAGGCGCTGCCAGTCTTGAGAAGTCCTACAACCTCCGCGCCGCCCTTCACGCACCGATTAACGACGGCATCGATCGCGTCCTGATCCAGAATCTCCGTCAGCGGCTTTCCGTCGATGAGCGTGAAACGAGGCCAGCAAACCATACCTTCGCCGTGCGCTCCGACTGCCCACGCCTCAACCTGGGTCGGCGAGCATCCCAGACGATCGCTGACCGCGAAGGACAGACGTGCGCTGTCGAGCACACCGCCCATGCCCATCAGGCGGGAATCGGGCAGCCCCGATTTACGGTATGCGAGATAGGTCATCACATCGAGCGGGTTCGTCACGCAAATGTAAACGGCATCGGGGGACGCCTCAAGCGCCTGCGTGATGCAGCTATCCATAATCCCGCTGTTCACACCGAGCAAATCTTCGCGCGTCATGCCTGGTTTGCGTGCGATGCCCGCAGTTATCACAACGACGTCTGAGCCCGCGGTGTCGGCATAGTCGTTCGTACCTGTAACCGTGCAACCGAAGCCCTCTATTGCGCGCATATGCATCATGTCGAGCGCCTTACCCTGAGGCATGCCTTCGACCACATCGATCAGGACTACATCTGCAAGATCTTTCGAAGCTATGATATGGGCGGCCGTAGCACCTACGTTACCCGCACCGACAATCGTTACCTTTGCCATCTTCTCTCCTTCTATCGAATTGCTTTGATGATTGTAGCGCTCTGCTTTGGTGGCAAGGCCACTCTACCCAGAGTGCACAGATAGACCGCATAGGGATAGCCGGGAAGAACATGAAGAGGGTGCCGGGGGCGCGATGAGCGAACCGTTGCCCAGTCAGATCCGCTCATCCGCGCTAGGCGGCCTCGCCATCCTCGCCGTACGGATAGGCGTCACGATACATGAACATATCGCACACGCTTCCGCCGTCAGCCGTGAGCCGCGCAGCCGCCGCATCGTCCATCGCTACGAGCGACACATCGACCGCTCCATCGTTTGTGCTCTTGAGCAGAATTACCCACGTGTATCCGTCGGTGACGCCGTATGTGCATACGCGCGTAACCCCGCCCGAATCGAACGCCCTCTTGTTGGGCAGAGAGATGTCCTTATCGGTGCACGTGTCCTGAGGATTGTCGAAACCGCACATATCCATATAGCGCTGGACCGTCTTCTCGTCGGCCGTGCCCTCAGACAGATCGGAGAAATTCATCCGCACCCCATCGAATGAATCGCCGTTCGCAAGCGCGCTCTCAGCCGAGTAGGGATCTAACCAATCAGGTGCCGCAAATTCCCAGGGATCGCTGCCGAAGAACAGATCCCGATTGCCGTTTCTCCAGAGTTCGAGCGATATCCAGCCATCGGATGATTCCGAATGCTGGAGTTCCCATTGCTGCCACCACAGATATTCGGCATCGGCCGACGACGGCGCCTGGAAGTAGCCCGTCAGATGCCATTTGTTTTCCGGTCCTCCGTTGGCGACATAGACAGTTACGGTCGAGCCCTCCTCGACCCGCGTTCCTTGCAGAGGATCCGTCTCGAGCACCGTCGGGTACGCCTCGCTTGATTCCCGCCATTCGACTTGAGCCGACAGACCCAGTTCCTCAATTGCCGCCACAGCCTCATCCTGCTGCATGCCCTTTACATTGGGTACTTTCAACGCACGCGCTACATACAGGGTAAACGCATCGGTTGATTTGAATACAGCACCAGCTTCAGGCTCGATTCCGATAACCGTGTCCTCCGCCGCATCTAAGCTCACTCGATATTCTATTGCAATCTCGCCTACGGCCCCCTCCTGCTCGAGGGCTTGGCGCGCAGCATCCGGCTTCATGCCTACGACATCGGGGACTATGCGTTCCTCGCCTACTGCAAGGTTCACGGTCGAGCCATGGCGTATCGGCTGTCCGCCCTTGGGATCCATGCTTATGACGGAACCGTAGCCGTCATCGGATTTTTCATGCTTCGCGACCACTTCAAACCCCGCATCGGTAAGCGTCTCTTCCGCCTTGGCCTGGGACATTCCCACCACATCGGGAAGGTCGACATCACCCCACATACCCATCTGATACGAGATATAAGCAGCCGCAGCAATAATGGCGGCCAGCACAACAACGACAGCGACGACGATGCCCGCCCTGCGAGCACCACGATGCTTCGGCTCCTTATGGGTCCGCACGGCGTCGACCTGACGTCCATCCGCCGCTATCGGCTCGGGTATGGATTCATCCGGCACATGCGGCATCACCGAAGAAGCATCCTCAGGATGCACGGGTCTGGTGCGCTCGCCTTTATAACGGCCTTCAGAAACGTTGTCCGAGCGTCTGCTCATCGCGCCTTCTTATTGCTTCCGCGTGTCGATTTGCGTTTTGCGCCCTTGCCACCCGATCGTGCGCGAGATCGCTTATCTTTATCCTCTTCCGCCTTTGAGGGGCATGAGAAGTTAGGACACAGCTTCCAAGGGCCGCGCGATGTGGTGACGATCACCATTGGAGCGTAGCAGGATTCACACACCTCGTCAGTGGGCGTCAGCGTGCCATACTGCGGAAGCGGGTAGCTCGTCCCGCATTCCTCGTAGTTCTCGCAG
>CAYOBD010000017.1:0-16036 GCA_964402005.1 uncultured Eggerthellaceae bacterium | reverse complement strand
GCTTCGGCTCGACCCACGGGTAGGTCGCCAGCAGCACGGGGCCTTCGGTCTGGCCGAAGCCCTCGCGAATCTTCTTGCCGGTCAGCTTCTCCCACTTGATGGTAACCTCGGCATTGAGCGGCTCGCCCGCCGTCGCGAAGTTCTTGATAGATGAAAGATCGTAAGCCGCAACGTCTTCCTGAAGCATGAAGCGGTACATCGTCGGCGGCGCACAGAACGTGGTCAACTTGTAGTCCTGCATATGTTGGAGCAGCTTCGTCGCTACGAATTTGTCCATGTCGTAGGCGAAAATCGTGGCACCGGCAATCCATTGGCCATAGATTTTGCCCCAGCCGAACTTCGCCCAACCGCTGTCGGTCACGGACATGTGCAGACAGTTCTCGCGCACCTGCTGCCAATACTTGGCTGTGAGGATGTGCCCGAGCGGATGCGCATAGTTGTGCATTACCGGCTTGGGATTGCCGGTCGTGCCGCTCGTAAAGTAGATGAGCATGATGTCCTTGCTCGTAACAGCCTCGGGAGCGCCTGTCGCCGGGCGCTCGAACACGTCGGGTTCGCCGGCTATCAGCTCATCGAACGGCAGCCACCCCTCACGCCTACCGTCAACGATAACCTTGTTCTGGATGCTTGGCGCATCGGGCAATGCGCCTTCGACTTGCGTGTTCACATAGTCGTCGGCCACGCAGACCATCATCTTCACCTGGCATGCGTTCGCGCGGTACACGATGTCGTGTGTCGTCAGCTGAAGCGATGCAGGAATCACGATTGCACCCAACTTGCACAACGCGCTTGCAACCACCCAATACTCCCAGCGACGGCGCATGATGCACATGACGATATCACCCTTGCCGATGCCCAGTTTCGCAAACGCATGAGCAGTCTGGCTCGACAGCCGGCTGATATCTGTGAACGTAAGCCGGCGCTCTTCGCCCGCATCGTTGCACCACACAAGCGCCATCTTCTCCGGCTCGACGCGCGCCCACTCGTCCACGACGTCATAACCGAAGTTGAAAGCCTCCGGCACGTTGATCTTGAAGTTCTCGTAGAAGTCCTCGTACGAATCGAATTCGATCCGGGGGCAATACTTCTTCAGTATGTGATCCATCTATTCGCTTCCTCTGTTATCTCGTATGGCAATGGAGTCTTCCTCCGTTGCCGCATCGCGCGAATGCCAATCGCTTCGCGCAAAAGCAATCCCAGTGCGACAGCGGGCATTGCCCCATCGCCGCACGCCACTCTTACTCCGCAATCACCGTTACGAAGCGTGCGGGAATATCGCTTCCGCAACGCTGACCGTGCATGAGACGCGGATTGAAATAGATGCTGTCTCCTGCGTTCAGCGCGAACTCTTCGTCTTCGATGGTCACGATGACCGTGCCCTCGAGCACCAGGTTGAACTCCTGGCCGCCATGATTCACCAACTTCGCCGGCTCGTCAGTCGGGTCGAGCGTCACCTCAAGCGGCTGCATGATCTTGTCGCGGATGCGCCAAGCCAAATCGTCGTAGTGATAACCCGGATAGCGGTCAACCTCTTGACCCTCGCCTGAACGGACCACTTGGTATGTATCCAACTTCGCAGCGGTGCCCGTAAGAATCTCGGTGAACTCGACGCCGAACTTGCGCGCCATGTGGTACACCGCAGAAATCGGCACACCGGCACCCGTCGCCTCCCAGCGCTTATAGCGCTCGACGTCCACCTCCAGATCTTCAGCCATTTCCTCTACCGTCACATCGCACGCCTCGCGCAGACCCTTCATGCGCTCGCCGATCGCGGCAAGTTCTTTCGCATCCTCCATCGGTCCTCCTCTTGGTGGAACGCATATCCCGAATAGGTGCAGCCTCTGTGGTTGCACGCGCAATATCATAGCCTTGGTTTGTGGTTCACGGATATGGACTATACAATTAGCACGCTTGCAACAAGTTCAAAACGGGCTGAAGGAGGCCACATGTTCGGGGACTGCCATATCCATGTCGCGATGGACGGCGTGAACTTCAAAGAGGCGATGGCACGCCACGCGGGCGGACCGGACGATGTGCATATCCGCTCGGTGCTTGCAGCGTATCGCGACAAGGGCATTTCGTTCCTGCGTGATGGAGGCGACGCCTACAGCGTGTCTAAGCGCGCCAAAGAGCTTGCTCCGGAATACGGCATCGACTACCGCAGCCCGCTGTTCGCCATCCACCGCAAGGGCTTCTACGGCGGTATCGTCGGGCGCGGATACGAGACGCTTGATGAGTATGCGGCGCTCGTGCAGCAGGCTTCTGACGAGGGCGCGGATTTCATCAAAATCATGACGACCGGCATCATGGATTTTCACGAATACGGGCGCATCGTGGGCGGCGAGGGCCTTCCGGCCGACGAGGTGCGCAGCATGGTGCAAATCGCCCATGACGCAGGGCTTGCCGTGATGTCGCACACGAACGGAGCCCGTGCCGTGCTCGACGCGATCGACGCTGGCGTGGATAGCATCGAACATGGCAACTATATGGACGACGAGTGCATCCAAGCGCTGGTCGAATGCGACGTATGCTACGTTCCGACCGCATGCGTCGTATACAACCTGTTCGAAGATCCCTCATTCGAGCAGGACGTGCTCGAGCGTATTTTCGACCAATCGTGCGCCTCCATCGCCGCAGCCTGCGAGGAGGGCGCGCTCATCGCCATCGGCAGCGACGGCGGCGCCGTGGGCACGCCGCATGCGCGCGGGACCTACGACGAGTACGACTGCTTCTGCATCGCCATGCCCGATCGCGTGCTGCGCGACGGGGCCATCCGCATCGGGCAGACCTATATCGAGCGCATATTCCAACGCCAAGGAGACGACGAGGCCGGAATGTGAAATTAAGGCGACCTTAATTTCACATTCCCTTGCCATTAACGGCGGCTTGCACCATAATGCCCTACGGCGTTAATCCGATGAGGCCTTCGGAACCGCGAGGAACCGGAGGCGGAGGAAACTCTGGAGAATCCCGCATAGGGTGCCGAAGGTGCAAGGCCGAGCGCAAGCCCGGCTGAATCTCTCAGGCAAACGGACAGAGAAGCAGGCGCTCCCTGCCCTCATGCCCGCGTGCGGAATCCCCGGAGAAAGCATTGACCGAGGAGGACCACGTGGAGCAGGCATTATACGATTTCGTCACATTCATCAACGGCATCCTTTCCAATTGGGTGCTGCTCATCGGCTTGATAGCGACAGGCCTGTTCTTCACCATCCGCACGCGGTTCGTGCAATTCCGTTTCTTCGGCGAAGGTTTCCGCCGCATGTTCGGCGGCTTCTCGTTGCGCGGCGGCGCCCATGCAGGCGGCATGAGCTCGTTTCAGGCACTTGCCACAGCCGTCGCCGCCCAGGTGGGTACCGGCAACATCGTAGGCGCGTGCGGCGCAATCCTCATCGGCGGCCCGGGCGCCATCTTCTGGATGTGGATCATCGCGCTTCTGGGCATGGCAACGAACTACGCCGAGGCGGTGCTCGCACAAAAAACCCGCAAGGTCGACGAGGACGGCACCGTGCATGGCGGCCCAGCTTATTACATAACGACTGCATTCAAGGGAACAGGCGGAAAGATACTCGCAGGCTTCTTCGCAGTAGCCATCATCCTGGCGCTGGGCTTCATGGGCTGCATGGTGCAATCGAACTCCATTGCCGAAACCATGAGCACGGCCTTCGGCGTACCCAGCATCGTCATCGGCGCCGTGCTGGTCGTATTGGCTGCACTCGTCTTTTTCGGCGGCGTGTCGCGCCTAGCCGCGGTTACGGAGAAAGTCGTGCCGATCATGGCCATCATCTACATCGTCGGCGGCCTGATCATCATCTTCATGAACATCCAGAATCTGCCGGCGATCTTCGGCCTGATCTTCTCTTGCGCCTTCGATCCTTCCGCAGGGCTCGGCGGGGCGTTCTTCGGCATCGTCGCGGCCATTACGCAGGGCGCAAAGCGCGGCCTGTTCTCCAATGAGGCCGGCATGGGCTCTACGCCCCATGCGCATGCGCTTGCAAACGTAAAGGATCCGCATGAGCAAGGCGTCGTCGCCATGACCGGCGTGTTCGTGGACACGATCGTAGTCGTAACCATCACCGCACTCGTAGTGATCGGATCGCTTTACACCGGCGATGGCAAGCTGGCAACTGCATACGAAGCAGCAGGCAATTCGAATTCGGCCATCGAATACGCAACCACCATCACCGACCCGACGACATCCGTATACGGCGAGCTCGACGAGTTGCTTGCAAATAACGATGTTACCGCCATCGAAGCACTCGTCGATGAAGGGCATCTGGGCATCATCACTGCTCTTGCCGACACAGACGACGCGCAGGAGGTGATTGCATTCCTGAACGACCCACAGGCGCAATCCGACGCGCTGAGCAATCCTGCAGCGCTTGCCGCCACGGTCGGCTTAAGCAAATCCAACATGGCGCAAACCGCATTCGGCCAAGCCTTCTCGCCAACCGGCGGAAACGCCTTCGTCGCTATTTGCCTGCTGTTCTTCGCGTTCTCGACCATAATCTCCTGGAATATGTTCGCCAAGCTGAACGTTCGATACCTCTTCAAGAAGAAGTTCGCGGTCATGGTGTTCTGCGCAGTCGCACTCGTGTTCGTCTTCCTGGGATCATTGCTGTCAAACGACCTGGTTTGGGAGCTCGCCGACCTGTTCAACCAGCTGATGGTCATACCGAATGCCATAGCGCTGTTTGCCCTGTCCAGCATCGTTGTAGCCACCGTGAAAGCGCACAACAAAAAGAAGTAGCACGCCGCAGAAGGCGGAGCACGGCGGTAATAGATCACAGCTCTGCTTCGCCTTCTGCGCTTACCCTTAAGAATTCTGCAAGAACGTCAGACGAAATGGCTGCTGGATAGCAAGTGCGTTTTGCCGCCCACGAAGCGCTAGCAATCATCGGTTTCTATTGCCAAAACACTCATCGTTAAATGCGTTCCCCGCCCTTTGCCACGTGATACAATCGCAGCAATGCAAGCGCAAGGGGGGAAATGCATGGCAACATCATTCGCAGGATACATGGGCAAAGTAGTCGAGCTTGACCTGAATACCCGCACATCCCGAGAATACCCCTGGACCGATGAGGACCGCCGTAAGTACATCGGCGGCAAAACCATGGCTGCGAAGATCCTTTCGGATCTTCTGACCGGCCACGAAAAGCCCTTCTCCGAAGAGAACCCCATCATCATCTCCACCGGCCCCTTGACGGGTACGGGTGTACCGTCGTCCGGGCGGTTCAACATATCAGCGCTCTCGCCGCAAACCGGTATCGTAGCCTCGTCGAACTGCGGCGGTACATTCGGCTACTTCCTGAAGAAAGCCGGGCTGGACGCGCTTATCATCCGCGGCCGCTGCGAGGAGCACACCTGGATCGAAATCGACAACGGGCGCTTCACCTTCCATAACGCCGACGAAGACGGCCTGTGGGGACTGCGGGTCACGCCCGCCCAGGAGCGCATGCGCGAGATTTTGGAACAAAAATGGGGAGCACGGCGCGCATTCGGCCAGATGGTCATCGGTCCCGCCGGCGAAAACCTTGTGCTCTACGCCGGCGCCGCAAGCGACGAACGAGCCGCCGGGCGTACGGGCCTGGGTGCCGTCATGGGATGGAAGAACCTGAAAGGCCTGTCTGTCACCGGCAACCATGAGATAACTGTCGCGCATCCCGAAAAGCTCGCCGCTTGGAACAAGCATTTCTTCAACATGCTGCGCAGCCACCCCCTCACGGGCAACCAGCTGCCCCGCATGGGTACGGCCGGCCTGGTCAGCTCCATGCAGATGCGCGGTATGCTGGCCACACGAAACTTCTCGGCAGGGCGCTTCGACGACTTCGACATGATCAACGGCGAGACGCTGGCCGAACAGCATAACATCGTGAACAAAGGCTGCGTAAGCTGCCCCATCCGCTGCAGCCGCACCGTAGAGCTCGACGGTAAGCCCGTAAAGGGGCCCGAGCTTGAAACGCTGGGTCTGCTGTCCGCCAACATCGAGAACAGCAACATCGAGCTGGTCTTCCGTTTCAACAACGAGCTCGACGAGCTCGGCATGGACTCTATCTCGTGCGCCGGCACGATTGCCTGGGCGATGGAAGCCAACGAGCGGGGGCTCTGGGACAACGGGCTGTCGTTCGGCAACGCCGAGGAGCTCGTTGGCATCTTCGAAGACATCGCGTACCGGCGCGGCATCGGCAACGAACTCGCCGAAGGCTCACGGCGTCTTTCGGAACGCTACGGTGGCAAGGATTTCGCCATCCAGAGCAAAGGGTTGGAGCTTTCGGCCTATGAGCCGCGCCGTGCTGTGGGCATGGGGCTGGGATACGCCGTATCCAACCGCGGCGGCTGCCATTTGAACGGCGGCTACCTGGTCATCATCGAGGGACTGGGAATCTTCACCGACCCGCAGACCTCCAAAGCGAAGGCTGATGCCACCATGATGTTCCAAAACCTTATGGAAGCAACGGCGGCGGCAGGGCAATGTATGTTCACCACGTACATCTTCTTCCCAAGCGTGCTGATCACGCGCCCAAACGGCCCGATAACGACAACGATGAACAAGGCGATGCCGCACATCGGATGGCTCTTGCGAGCCATTAATAAGAACCCGAAGGCCATCCAGATGCATTTGCCAATCCTGCCGCATACGAAGGCGTTCGAGCTGGCGACGGGTATGAAGATGAAGATGGGCGATTTCATCGTGTGCGGCGAACGCGGCTACACGCTTGACCGTTTGGTGTCCACCCGCTTCGGAGTAAGCGCCAAAGACGACACGCTGCCCAAACGCCTAACCGACGTCGCACAGGATCCGAACGACCCTACAACGAAGGTACCGCTCGAGGAGATGAAGCGCACGTACTACGAGGCGCGCGGCTGGACGCAGAATGGCCGTCCCAAAGTGAGCACGCTCAAGAAGCTTGGCATCATCTAGGTTGGAAGGATTTTAAGCAATGCCACACGTTCAAGTGAAACTCTTCGGAATGTTCCGTCTGGATACCGGACTGCACGAACTGGATGCGCAAGCAGACCGCGTAAGCGACCTGTTCCCTCAGCTTCTGGAAAAGGCGCACGAAGTCAAACCCGACACCATGGTGACGGCAGCCGACCTGGAAGGTTGCATCGTGCTGATCAACGGCAAGCAATCTAAGAAAAGCGCGAAGTTGTCCGAGGGCGATACGGTCTTTTTGATGTCGCCGGTGTGCGGAGGTTGATATGGGCGCCTATTCGATAACAGACGACTGCATCGGATGCGGCGCATGCGCAAAAGGCTGCCCTGTCGGGGCCGTCAGCGGAAAGCGCAAACAGAAGCACGAGATTGACGCGGACGCGTGCGTGCGCTGCGGCTTCTGCGGACGCACCTGCCCGCAGGGCGCCGTACTCGACGAACATGGCGCACAGGTTGCACGCGTCCCGAAAAAGGACTGGCAGCATCCCGTGTTCGACACCTCATGCGCGGGCTGCTCGCTTTGCGTCATCAATTGCCCAAAGCACTGTCTCGAAATCAGCCAGCCCGCATATCATGGCGACATTTTCACCAAAGCAGTGCTGGTACGGCCCGATGATTGCATCGGATGCGGATTGTGCATTGCGGCCTGCCCCATTGAGGCCGTGGTATTGGCAAGCGAATAAGGTTGCAAAGGGTGCCGAAAGGTCGGAGCTTTTGGCACATCAATGAAAGGAGAACCCATGGATCCGCTACGTCAAGCTTGGTGCCGCGCCTATCAAACCGGATTCCGGGCGGCGCTGCCCATCATGCCCTACCGCGAACCGTTCATCCTGGAATCGACCGACGATATCGCAGCCCTGTGCAATGTGCTGGGAATCGATTCCATCATCATCGTTACAGACGAGGGCATCAGCAAGCTGGGGCTATGCGACCGCACCATCGAGTTCTGCAATGCGGCAGGCGTGCGTGTAACCTTCTATGACAAGGTCGTACCGAATCCGACGATCGACAATGTCGAAGAAGTACGCCAGCTGTACCTCGAGAACGGCTGCCAGGCACTCGTCGGTTTCGGCGGAGGCTCGTCCATGGACTGCGCAAAAGGCGCAGCGGCACGCATCGCCAAACCCAACCAGCCAGTCGAGAAGATGGCTGGCGTGCTGAAGGTGCTCGCGAAGGTCCCGCCGCTGATCGCGGTGCCTACCACAGCCGGCACCGGCAGCGAGGTCACCCTCGCAGCCGTCATCACCGACTCGCAAACGCACCACAAGTTCCCAATCAACGACTTCTGCCTGATCCCCAAGTACGCCGTGCACGACTACCGCCTGACCACGGGCCTGCCCAAGCACATCACATCCACTACCGGCATGGATGCGCTGACGCACGCCGTCGAAGCTTACATCGGCCGCAGCACCACCAAATACACGCGTGCAATGGCCGAGGAAGCCGTCGTGCTGGTACACCGCTACCTGAAGCGCGCTTATGATGACGGCAACGACGCCGAAGCGCGCCAGAAAATGTTGCATGCGGCCTATTGCGCCGGCATCGCTTTCACGCAGTCCTATGTCGGATACGTGCATGGACTCGCGCATGCACTCGGCGGTCAGTACGGCACGCCGCATGGCCTTGCCAATGCCGTGATTCTGCCGCACATGCTGCGCGCCTATGGAGAAAGCGCCGAAGTGCCGCTTGCCAAACTTGCGCATCTTATCGGCCTGGGCGGAGGCATGACGCAAGGCGGCGCAGCAAATGCCTTCATCGAATGGATCGATGAGATGAATGCCTCCATGGGCATCCCGAAGTACATCGAGGGCATAGAAGAGCGCGACATCCCGCGCATGGCACTGAACGCCGACGCCGAGTCAAATCCGCTCTACCCCGTCCCAAAGCTTATGGACGCCGACGAGCTTGCCGAAATGTACCGCGTCGTAGGCAACCTGCCCGGCGCCCAGGTGCCGCAGCAGGATGCATAGCACACCGACTGCATAAGAGAGCAAAACGAAGAGAACCCCAATCGGGGTTCTCTTTTTCTTTCTGGTGTCGGAGGCGGGACTTGAACCCGCATGACCTTGGTGTGGTCACTAGCACCTCAAGCTAGCGCGTCTGCCTATTCCGCCACTCCGACTTTTTGATGCGCAACGTTGGCTATTCTATCCGAAATCCTTCCGACTGTGAACCATCGCTTCGCAATTTACGAGATTGAACCGTGCGGATAGACGAACATGAGCGCAATCAGCGTAACGAAGAAGATGATTGCAAAGATAATCGTAATCCTGTCCAGGTTTTTCTCGACGATGCTCATGCCGCCCTGGGTGGAGTACATCGAGCTTGCGATCATATCGGAAACGCCTGTGCCCTTCCCCGAATGCAGCAGGATGAAAATGATCAAACCAGCACCCGAAACGAACAGCAGTATCAGGCAAATGATAAGCAATGGGCTCATTTCATATCGCTTTCTAATGCAACTAACCAAACAGCCTAGGAATTATACCCGAACACGGCGGTACAGGCGCGGGAATTCCGCGCATGCACGCAACCTCAACAACCCTCCACGAACGGCCGCGCAAAGCGGGGCGCAAAGGAGGCGTCAGAAGACCCAAACGAGCAGCACGGCACAATCGCAGCGATGCCGCATCGCTACGCCATTTCGGCGATGTCGTAAATAAGGCGCTCGGTCTTTTCCCAGCCCAGGCAGGCGTCGGTGATGGATTTGCCGTAGACGCCGCCATCTACCGGCTGGTTGCCATCCTCCAAATAGCTTTCCACCATGAAGCCGCGAATGAGCTTGGCGACTTTCTCGTCGCGCTCGCGCGATAAGAGCACCTCGCGCACGATGTAGGGTTGCTGCAGGGGGTCCTTGCCCGAATTGCAATGGTTCGCATCGACGATAACCGCAGGGTTTTCCAGATTCGCCTGATCATAGAGCTGTGCGCACAAAAGCAGGTCCTCGTAATGGTAGTTCGCGTGCATGTCGCCATGCTTGTTCTGGTAGCCGCGCAGTATCGCATGCGCCAGAGGATTCCCGTACGATGTACCCTCCCAGCCACGGTAGATGAACGTGTGGCTCTGCTGCGCCGCCGAAATCGCGTTCATCATGACCGAAAGGTTGCCGCTCGTGGGATTCTTCATGCCCACAGGGCAGTCGACCGCGCTCGCCGTCAGGCGATGCTGCTGATCTTCGACCGAACGCGCACCGACGGCCACATAGGCCAGCATGTCATCCAGGTACTTGTGGTTTTCGGGATAGAGCATCTCGTCAGCAGTCGAAAAGCCAGTCTCAGCAAGAGCGCGCATGTGCAACTGGCGAATCGCGACGATACCATGATACATATCGGGCGGCGCCAAGGGATCAGGCTGGTGCAGCATGCCCTTGTAACCTGCCCCGGTCGTACGCGGCTTGTTCGTGTAGATGCGCGGAATGATGAAAATGCTGTCGGCTACCTTGTCCTGCACCGTGCGTAGGCGCACCAGATAATCCATCACGCTGTCCTCGCGGTCAGCCGAGCACGGACCGATTATCAGCAAAAGCTTGTCGGATGCGCCCTCGATGATGCTCTTAATCTCCGCAGCGCGCGCCTCGACTATCTGCGCCAACTCGGCATTCAGCGGATAGCGCTTCTTGCACTCCATCGGAATAGGCAGCTTATGCGAGAAATCCATCCTCATGATCGATAGTCCCTTCTCGTTGCTCGGCGAGCCGTTATGCACCCCCGAATAGCCGATTGATAGGCGATTTCCCTAAGCCCTGTTCTCCCAACCGCTTTCCTCGGAGCCGACTCCCTGGCCTTCGCCCGAGCCGGTGTTAATCGAAATCGCCCACGCATAACCGTCATCCAATACGGTAAGGAAACGGTCGCCTTCGACCTCATCGAACACCATAGACTCGTAGTGGCCGTCGGGGCCGAACTGCTCATCGCTGCCGTACCATTCGGTTCCCGTGGCATCTTTGATGTAGTAATTGCCAGCCGGAATGTTCGTTAAGACGGAATCGCTTCCGTTGATGAACAGGCCCACGACAGGTTCGTTATCCTCCGAATACACCGTGATGTACATGCCTTTGCCGTATTCTTGGTCCGCGGCGAATTCGAGGGTCATGGTATCGCTGTACATGTTCTCGTTGTGCCAAAGCTCGCTTGTCTCCGGCATGGGCTGGACGCATTCGGCAGCACGTTGCTCCCAGTCCTCGTAGCCGCTGTTCTCGAATGCAACCTTAGCGCTATAGTATTTACCCTGATTGAACAGAGCATTTGCATGGTCGTATTCGGCCTTGGCCTTGTCGTCGGTAGAGGGCTTCACCGCTGCGTTCGATTCAGCAGCGGGCGAAGTGTCTTCCGTGCCTGCAGACGCAGTCGCCGCGGCAGCAGGCGCCGATGTCTCGGCGGAGGTGCCGGTCGTAGCAGCGGGTGCCGCCGAAGCCGACCCTTCGCTATCCGACCCATTTTGCGTCGAGCCGCTACCGCAAGCCGCAAGACCTAGCGTCAATACAAAAGCGCAGCTCATAATTGCAATTGCGAGACTCTTCCTCATAGCCCCCCACCTTTCCCGTAAGCGCCTTGAACAGTTGCAGCCATTTTACTCCCACGCAGCCGAATGGTGAGCGTTAGCTTAGGCCGAAAAGCTAAAGCGCATCGAAATGTGATTCTTTTGCCATCATTTACCTGCACTTACCCCTTCCACCATGCGATAATCGGTTGCAACATGCACTGGCAGAAACGGCACATGATGGCAGGAACGGCGCATAATTCCAGGAGATACTGGAGCAACCGCAACGGCGAGGAGGCCGATATGGGCGATGACTTCTACAATCCGATGACGATCGAGGGCGGGCTCCTGTACGATGACGTATACGGCGGCCTTTTGGGAGGAATCTTGGACGACGAGGAATCCCAAGAGCGCAAGACACGCCGAAACAATGACAAGTTCGGCGGCCGCTTCTACGATGATGACAATGGCGACTTTGGCGACGAGCTCGACGATGACAGCTTCGATGATGACGACTTCGACGACGATGACGACCTCGATGACGACGATGACTTCGACGACGATGACGCCTAACTGAAAGTGGCTAGTGCCGCCACGGCAAGATCATAGAGGCCGTGGCGGGCAATGCGTTCTGCCTAAAACCCCAAATCATCGTTCACGAGAATCACGTGGATGCGATCCGCATTGCGGTTGAAGCGCGTGATCAGGAATTGGCAGCAAATGGAATCAGGCGATTTGCAGTCGAAGCATGAACCCGTCTTCCTGCAGGGGGTGCCCAGATCGAAACGCTGCGCATTGATAGGCGCCGCTACGTTGCGAGCACGCTTCATAGCGCCATCGACATCATCGCACACCTTATTCATGCCGACGATGAACAGGACCTTGCGTGGACCGCAGGCGATCGCCGAAACGCGGTTGCCGTTGCCGTCGATGTTCACAATGACGCCGTCTTCCGTTATGGCGTTTGCGCTTGAGATGAACCAGTCGATGCCCTGCGTCGGCCCATGATCCTCGAAGGTATACGGGCCGTTTTCAAGCACCTCGTACAGCCCGATCTCGCGCGCGCTCATGCAACCGCCGATGCCGACAGAGGAGCCCTCGGGTATCATTCCGAGCGCCAGCGACAACGCATCTTCCTTAGAAGGAGCGCAATATGCCCTCATGCCACGCGATTCGAGGCCGCTAGCGACCTCCTCCATCAAAAGCTCGTTGCGCTTGGTTATGTTTGGATCCACAACCTTCCCCTTTCTCCGCAGTGCCCTCTTTGCAATTGTACAAAGAAACGGTCGTCTTATGCCGAAATGTCCTACAGCGTCGAGCAGGAGTTTGCCGCGTAAACAAGAACGGTCAGCAAGACCGCAATGGCGACGACCACCAGAAACGCGCGAACGCTGCAGCCGAGACACCCTTCGGCGTCGCCTCCGACATACTCGGTATCGCCATCGTCTCCACCCGAGATGAGCTCGTCCATAACGCCTGGAGGTAGATTAGGCTCGTATCCCATATGCTTCCCTTTCGGCACGACGCGACGGCTTAAGAGAACAGGCACCTTTCTATGACATCCTTGCCCCGAAGCGCCTTAAGCCATTCGGCGGGTATCGCGTCGTAGCCATAGAAAGCGCCCGCGAGCGCGCCCGCCACGCACGCAGTCGTATCGGTGTCGCTCCCCAAGTTTACGGCGGTAAGCACGCAATCGGCATAAGAGCCCGTATTCACGAGGCACCACAGCGCAGCGTCGAGCGTGTCAACCACGTAACCGCCGGACTTCACCTCGTCAACCGAAATGCCGGGGTCGAAAGAATAATTGCAAGCATCGACCATCACGCCGCTCGTTGCCTCGGTGACCGACGCACCGCCGATGATTCTGCGCAAAACATGCACATAGGCCACGCATGACTCGGTGGAGATCGGATGCGCATGCGTTATAGCAGACACCGCACGCACTTCATCATCTGTCGCATCGGTGAGCGCTAGCGGCGCGATGCGCATGAGCGATCCGTTCCCGTTGCTCCGATCGCCCATGCAACCACGACCCTCGGCAAGAGCAGTCGAGGTCGCATTGCCGATGTCGAACATGACGCCGTCTGGAGTGTACTTGCCTTCGTAAGCCCACTCCCTAAACCGACTCCTCATGTCGTCGCAGTCGATCTGACCGAGCTTGCGAATGCTGTCGCACGTAGCAAGGACCATGGATGTGTCGTCGGAAAACGTGCCGGTTGGCTGCTTGTGGGCACCGCCAGACGCCATGCCCGTGCACTCGAAAGTACCGCGCGCCATGAACTCGTAAGGAACGCCCAGCGCATCTCCGACGGCAGCGCCATACACAACATCCCTCAAACCAGCCATTACCTGCCCCTTTCCAACCCTATCGAGCATCTGCGCGGAGATTCCATGCGCATCTGCTACCTGAGTCGCTCTCGCGATTCGCAGCGATGTGCGACAACGGGGTCAGGCCCCGCCGCCACACCATAGCCACACGCCCTGAACTCAAGCTCAGGCCGAGCCAACCATCGCAGCGGTACAGCCGAAGCCGATCAGCACAATAAGCAGCACAGCAGCGGCAAGGGCCACCAATACACACCCGAATCCTGATAACGCAAGGCAGCTCAAACCGACATCGGAACACAGGAATGCCACTATTCCGATTGTGATGACTATTGCCAGAATGAACCAGCCCATGGTGACCGCAAATCCCTTCCCAGTGCCTCGAACATGAACCCGCCAGGTACAACCACCTTGCCCTCAATGCAGCGCCGCATTAGCGTCGATGACGGGATGATTGCATAACCGGATAGCTTTCCAGGTACATACAATGGGACAAGCTAACCCTTTTTATATGGGCATGGTCCGCCGATAAACGAATCCGGCACCATTGCCGATCAGTTGCTCGCGGCCGACTAATCCTCAGAATCTTGAGTCGCAGGCTTAATAACCTCAATCGGAGCGACCAGCTCTGGACATGGAGCGACTTCCGTACATTGGGAATATTCCAAGCAGGACTGCATCGGGCATAAGCTTTTCTGCGGACACGGGCCGATAATCTGCTTGATGCATGTCCTATCCTTTACGCAAGCATCTGCCAAGAGGCCGCCCGCGACACTCTCGAGCTCCTCCTCAGAGAGCCTGACGCCCATAGCCGCCGCAAGCTCCGCGAGCTCTTCTTTGCTCGTGCAAGCCTTTGCCTTCTCCTGAAGCTCAGGAGACAACTCTTCGAATCCCATTTCCTAGCTCTTTTTGGTCAGGTTTCCATCCGATGTCCATTATACGCAAAACCCCTGGTTCCCTTTCATGGCTTGCTCCATGTTCGAGCTCGAATCGAGAAAACAGAATCCACCGCACTCGCATAAAATAATCCGTAAGGAAAAACCGACCGGGGAGGTCCGTGATGAACTTTGAAGATTTGACTCCCGAACAGCAGGAGAAGGCGAAGGCCTGCAAGACCCCCGAGGACATCCTGGAGCTCGCAAAAGAGGAGGGCTATGAGCTTTCTGATGAGGAGCTCGGGAGCATTTCGGGCGGATGGTGCTTTTCCTACGAATGTCATGATCGCGCATGCCCAGTGGAATGCCGGGCTATATAACCCTCAGAAAACGCGAGGAGGCATATCGATCACGACACGTGCGCAGATTACTGCCACGGCAGCACCCGCCCCTTAACACAGTCGGCCATCGGAAAAGAAGGATGAGCATGAAGCCATTTACAGGAACACCGACCGATTACTCGCAGAAAGCGCACTGGTTGACACAACCGGAAAACCCGGATAAGCCCGTAGATTTGGTCTTCCTCTATCCGTCAAGCTGCACGGATTTCAAGGCGGGCGTGATCTGCTCGGTCGATAACAAAAGCATGCTCAGCGGAGCCAAACGCAATCTTTCGCAACAAGCAACGGCATTCGAGCCAATCGCCAACATCTTCGCACCGTTCTGGCGGCAGGTGAATGCGACGAAGCTCCCCGAGATGAGTTACGAGGAAGTGGATGACGCCGAGTGGGCCGAACCGAGAACGGACGTTTACGCCGCATTGGATTACTACTTCGAGCATCTGAATCAAGGGCGGCCGTACTTTCTTGCCGGGCATTCTCAGGGATCTCGACTATGCTTCATAACCCTTGCGGAGTATATGGCGGAGCATCCGGACTACTATGCGAACATGATTGCGGCCTATTGCCTAGGCGATTCCCTGACGAAAGACTATTTGGAAGAGAACTCCCATGTGAAAGCTGCCCAAGGTGAAGGCGATCTGGGCGTCGTGGTTTCATGGAACACGGAGGGCCCCGCGAACAAGGGCCACGACTCGCTCGTGGTTTCGCCCGGTGCCATCGCCATCAATCCGTTGAACTGGCGTACGGATGGCTTCCCCGCATCCGCGGATCTGAATCGCGGATGCTTTAGGCCCCGCTTGCTGTTCCCTGGGCTGATCAGGCTTTCCGTTAAGGCCGATGCTGTGCTCGACCTTGAGCGGGGTGCCGTCATCGTCACGGAACCTCGCTTGGCGAAATACGCGATAACGGCAGTTCCGGGGTTCAAGAAGTTCGAGTCGGTCTTCGGCCCAGCAAGCTATCACGGATGCGCGGTCAAGGCCTTGAGCCCAAAGGCGAGGCCTTTCTGCGACCGCCAGGTTGTG
>CAYOBD010000016.1:5818-16073 GCA_964402005.1 uncultured Eggerthellaceae bacterium | reverse complement strand
TCTTTTCGTCCGTAGCCGTCTCTCCTGCTGAGTGGGAGCACTTCGCGTTAATTGTAAACGACTGACGGCAATGACGGCACCTTGCTATGAGCCGAAGGGCTGTTTCATTTACGGAATGTTCATTTTGAAGGGCGCTCTAAGGCCTGCCGGACCTCGCCCCTGAGATCTTGGAAATATAGGGTATGCCTGCAGCAGCAAGCATGTCGAGTTCGGAATCGCTTACTTCCTTGCACTCGTCGCTCTCGTCGGCATCCAAAACATCCAGGCAGCGCGCGAGCAGATCTTCGCGGAACGCCTCTGTGCCGGCTGAAAGGTCCTGCTTCATCAGCCGCCCTATCATCCGCTCGAATCTTCGCCCGTCCACGCCCTCTTCCTTTCGTGCCGTTTCGGCCCTATGCCATGTGTCCTTTATACACCCTACTGCAAGATTTCGTCTCAACGACTATTGCAAAACCGAATAAACGGGTCGTTTGGTCGGCAACCTAAGGCGGCTAGACCGCCGCCATGCAATTGCAAGCCACGGCCGCTTGCAGCAAAGAGCTTCGCAGCGAAGATTCGCTGACCCATTTGAGCTGCATTTCCACGGTCGAGCCCGAGAACGTGATAGCATGGACTCGGTGGTGAGGGAAAGGAGCATTCATGGAATCGAAGCATTTGATGAAAACGGCAGCTGTTATTGCATGCGCATTTGCGCTAGCGGCTGCGATAGGCTGCTCATCGGGCGGCTCAAACGAGAGCACTTCTGCCGAGCCTGCTGCAACAAGCGCTGCGCCTGCGGCAACAAGCGCCGCTCCAACGGCGGACACCTCGGCAAGCCCAACGGCTGAACCAGGAGCGCAGACAAGTGCAGCTTTGGGGCCTGAGGGCCAGCAAGCCGAACCCGCCCCAGCAGATACCAGCCAGGTCACAGCTGAGAATGCTGCCGAGCTTGGCTATCAGGTGTTCGAGGGGACCATCCGCGTATGCACCGCTGAAGAGCTCCTTAAGCTGCAGGGTCGGGACGATCTTGATCCCTCCATGGTTGGCCCTGGCGGCACCTACGCCGTGCTTGCATTCGATGAGCCGACCGATGTTGTCGGGCAGAGCGCAGATGGCTCCGGTGAGCGCACCGAAGCCTCCGACATGATCGGGATAGCCGAGTTCACTGACTACGAGAATTTCGTCGTTGAGTACGGCGACCTTGATGCATGCAAAGCCCTTGACGGCCAGCATGTCAAGCTAGCCGCCCTAACCGACAGCATCATGTTCCCAACTGACGTGCGGCTGCCGATTGCCGAGCCGTCCGCGAAGGTCGTCGTCGTTTTGCAATAAATGATTCGGGGTCCGATCTGTCCAAGAGGTTTAGCGGGTTGAAACTGTTCGCCAGCGCCATCGCAGCATCCGTCTTGGCTCTTTCGCTGGCGGCATGCGGAAGCGGCCAGCGAATTCCTCATCGGCGAGGAGGACGCAGTGCGAGCCGCTTGCGGACTCTTCACCCAAGACAACATCGAGCTTGTACGTGACTACCTGCTCGTCGGCTACGCCTTGGAGGCGGCGGGCTGGCTCGATTCCCAAGCGTTCGAGGCATGGCGCCAGGACTATGCCGCACTCGGCTACTACGACCAGCTTTCGAGCTCTGCAACCACTGCGGAAGAAACCGCATTCAACCTCACAAGCGCCGTGCTTCCCACGCCGGTCGGCCGCGCCTACGCCGAGGCTTACAATCTCGAGCACATCAAGGAATTCGTCGAAGGCCTCTGCAAAGACGCCATCGATTCGCATAAGCATATTGTCACCAACAGCGAATGGCTTTCCGACGCATCATGTGCAAGAGGGCGATGGTATGTACCTCGCGCCCGAAGCGCGCATCGCCCTATGGTAGGAGCACAGTTCGCCTATGAAACCACAGGGATGTCGCCTGCTGTTTCCGCATAGAATACGCGATGGTGCAAAACCCGCCAGAGGGACTGGCCGTTTGCGCGAGCTTGAGATCAGCCAACCCAAGAACGCCCTGGGAGGCTACTTACGGTTTTTGCCGTTATCGGCAATAAATTCATACCCATGGTATAATTTCTGCATCATTTCTTGCCGATAAGAAAGACTGGCGTATGAACTACCTCTCTGTTTCCGAGATTGCCGCAATTTGGGATCTTTCCGAGCGCAGCGTTCGTAATTACTGCGCTCAAGGGCGCGTGCCAGGCGCCTTCCTCACTGGAAAAACCTGGAGCATTCCCGCAGATGCCGAAAAGCCCGCTCGGTCGAATGCCAAAAAAGCCATTCGCAACAATCTGCTCACAGTATTGCGCAAAGAACAACGCGACCACACAAGCGGCGGCATATATCACAAGATTCAAGTCGACCTCACATACAACTCGAATCATATCGAAGGCAGCAAGCTCACAATGGACCAGACTCGCTTCATCTTCGAGACGACAACGATAGACACCGGGGGCGAGACGCTCCCCATCGATGACATCATGGAGACGGTAAACCACTTCCGCGCCATCGACTACATCATAGACAAAGCCGAAAGCCCCCTCTCATCGGGGCTTATGAGGAAGCTCCACCGCATCCTCAAGTCATCTACCTCTGAGTCAAACAAATCATGGTTCGCAGTGGGCGACTGGAAGAAGCTGCCAAACGAAGTGGGTGGGCAAGCTACAACCCCGCCTGAGGAAGTCGAGGGGCAAATCGCCTTGCTGCTTGCGCGCTACGACACGAAATCCCATCACAGCCTCGAAGACATTGTGTCGTTCCATGTCGCATTCGAGCGAATCCATCCTTTTCAGGACGGCAACGGACGCGTCGGGCGCCTCATAATGTTTAAAGAATGCCTCGCAAACGGAATCGTGCCTTTCATCATCGAGGATGACATGAAGCTGTACTACTACCGAGGTCTGTCCGAATGGGACACAGAACACGGGTTCCTTATGGATACTTGTCTCACTGCACAAGATCGATTCGAGGCAGCGCTCGACTATTTCCGTATCGAGCATTAGCGACAATGCATTCATAATACGCAGCGATCCGTCAGGCGCTGGTCCCGATTGCCGGCAGCTCGGGCCGTCAGGCGTTGGTCCTGGTTTCCGGCAGCCCCGGCCGTCAGGCGTTGGTCCTGGTTTCCGGCAGCCCCGGCTGCCAGGCGTTGATCTCGACGACCCGCTTCGACGATTCCCCTATTCCTGCTTCACGCCGATAAGGATATGGTGGCTGTCGCTCTCACGCGTCTTTATGGTTTGGAGCGAGTAGGTTGTCAGCACTCCGTCCTTCAGCTTGCTGAACGAGAGGATGGCGGTTTCTTCCTGCCCGATCCAGCGCATCAGGTTCGCCTTGCTGATGGCCTCTCTGACCTTTGCCGCATCAGGCTCGCTCACGCCCTCGAGGATCTTCTTTCGAGCGTCGGCGAAGAAATCGATTCCACCAGGACGTATTTCGAGATCGCCGCCCTTGCCCGTGAAAAACTCGAGATAGTAGTCCGTTACCACATCCACATAGAAGATGTTCTCGAAATCGCCGGTCAGCGCCTTCGAAATGCTCATATAGGTCTTTTTGTCCGCCGGTGCTACTTCTGGCTTCACGTCCCCGCGCTCGATGAGGAAGCGGTCGAACTCCTCAGCCGGCACAGGCCGCGAGAAGTAGTAGCCTTGCACCAAGTCGCAGCCCATCGCTTTGAGCACCAGGTATTGCTCCTCGGTCTCCACGCCCTCAGCGACAACGGGAACATGCAGGTAATCCGCGATATCGAGGATCAGTTCGACCATGCGCATATCCCGGTTTTCCCCGAAGGCATTGCGCACGAAGCTCATGTCCAGCTTCAACGCGTCGATGGGAAGATTCGACAGCATGCCCAGCGAGGAATAGCCCGTGCCGAAATCGTCCATCTCGATGCGGAAGCCCATACCCAAACCACGCAGCTCCTTGACCGCAGAGATCATTTGGTCGGCATCCTCAGTGTAAGCAGACTCCGTAATTTCGAGGACCAGGTCATTCGTATCGAGCTGATATTCTTCCAATATCTCCTTGAAGATGTCCTTCAGGTTCGGTGTCAGCATGTCGATGCGCGACACGTTCACCGACACCGGCACGGAATAGCCGAAGCGGTCCTTCCAGTCTCGTATCCGCGCCGCAGTCGCGCGCCATACGTATTTGTCGAGCTCGAGGACCAGGCCGTTTTCTTCAAGTAACGGAACGAATGTCGCGGGGCTGATCATGCCCAACTCCGGATGATTCCAACGCACCAGGGCCTCCGCGCTGGACAGCACGGGAGTATCGGGGCGAATGTCGTATTTCGGCTGCAGGTGAACTGCGAAGCAACCGTTTTCCAGAGACGGCTTGAAGTCTTCCAGCAGGCGCTCCAAGTACAGTTCCGCCTCGTGCATCTCCGTGTTATAGACGCCGATGGCCCTCAGGAACCCGCCCCTTGCCGTGTTCGAAGCGGTTTTCGCGTGATCGAAACGACGCTCGATCTGCAACGACTTATCCACATCGGAGTACACGCCCATGCGCAACCGCACGCGATCCTCGGAAACGTCCTCGTCCACAAGGCCCTCGGACGCCTTCTCCAGAATGCTCTCGTAATTATCTGTGTGCGGGCAGTAGATATAGAAGGTGTCCGCGCCGTGACGGCATCCCACACCACCGACCTCGCGCGATATCTGGCGAACGCGCCTGCCGATGCGGGAAAGAACGCTGTCGCCGTACTGCTTGCCATAGCGCTCGTTGAGCATATGGAAGTGATTGACATCCAGGACGATGGCATCCATCGGCGCATCCTCGTAATGCTGGTCGTACATCCTGACGTAACGCAGGAAGTAGTCGTAGTTGAAGAGGTTCGTCAGGCTGTCGCGTTCCGTTGATTGAATGATGTTGCGTTTCTCGGAAAGCTCAATGCACCGATCGACGCGCGCCTGGATGATTTCAATGGATGGATAGGGCTTGGGTATGAAGTCGATCGCGCCGATCTTGAGGCAGTCTACCTCTGCACTCTGATCTGCCGTCATGACGAGCACGGGGATGTCCCGAAGCTCATCTTCTTCCTTCATCACCTTCAGCACTTCCATGCCGTTCATCTTCGGCATCTGCAGATCGAGCAGCACGATGGCAAGGTCGTCCAAGTTGGCCTTGATCTGCTCCAACGCCTCGAGGCCGTCGGAGGCATACAGCAGCTTGTAGCTATCGCCGAGCATGGCACCGAGGATTTCCTGGTTGATGATTTCATCTTCCACAATGAGGACATGCCGCTTGATGCGCAGTACGTCATTGTCCGTATCTTCCAGGAACACGGGCTTTGCAGAATCCTCGGCATCTTCGCGCGTGATCGCGCCCATTTCTTTCAGCAGCTGCTTCTCTTCGTACATGAGGGCATCAGCGCGCTCGAACACGTCGTGGAAGCAGGTGTCCTCCCCAGGCCTGTAATCCGCGAGGCCGCCCGAAATAACGACTTCTTTGGTGCCGATGTGCTCGACAGAGCGGTCGTGCAACGCTAGGACGAGTTCCTTGCGGATGAGATAGTCACGATCCGTCAGCACCGCCACGAACTCGTCGCCGCCGACGCGGTAGACCGGGCTGTGCTGGAAGATGTCGCAGACCATGTGGCTCGCCTGCATGATGTACTCGTCGCCCGCCTTGTGCCCGAGGGTATCGTTGATCACTTTCAGTCCGTTCACATCGCAGACGACGATGGCGAATTTCTCCACCGTCTGCGCATCGATAGCTTCATCGAACTCCCGCTGCCTTAAGAGGAAAGCGTGCTTGCTCTTGACGCCGGTCATGGGGTCCGTAAGCGCAATGGTGGTGGCTTCGTCGCGCTCTTCGATTGCTTTCTCTTCCCACTTTCGCATCGAGCGGTAGTTGACGATCATGATGACAAGAGACAAGCCGAAGAGCACCATAATAGTCAGAAGGCTTGCGTTGTTCACGTCATGAAGCTTCTTCTCTTCAATCGCAAGGAACTCGTCCTCGTCCAGCGCGAGCATTTCGCTGTCCGCCGTGCCATCCATGTAGCTTTGGACTTCCTCCACGATGGCGGTCTGCCCGCTTTCGTTCGCGCGCTCCGACCACGCCATAGCCGCAACGACGATGAATGCCAGAAGCGCGATCCATACGACGATGGCTTTGCCGAATTTGCGCGCATGATCCTTCCGTATAACGAAGTTGAAGAAGATTACGCCGATAACCGACCAGATGGTTAGGAGCGCATAGGTCTCCGTTTCGATGGTGTGGTCGGAAAAGAGGCCCGGGAACAGCAAGAATGCCATGAAGCCGAACATGATGGGCAGGCAGATGCCGCTTATGACGCGATTTTTCGTGACATGCTCTTGGCCCGAGACTTTGAAGACAGCCATGGAAGCGAAGCCGTACAGGATAACAGCTCCAATGGTGGTAGTGTCCACGATCCAGCCGATGGTTGTGCGTCCGAGGAACGGAATAGGCAGCGAGATAACGAGCGCCAAAAGGATGGCGTTAACCGGAATCTGCTTCTTGTTGAGCTTGGCGAAGCGCCCGGGCAGAATGCCGTCTTGAGCAACGGAGAAGCACAGGCGGCTGACGGCACGCAACATACCGATGAGGCTGGTGATCACGAGTGCGATCAGCGACGCCATCAGGATGTAAACGCCGGCATCACCGAGGTAGTAGTGGGCAGCATAGAATGCGGGCAGCCCCGCAAGCCCGTCGAACTCGTTCAGGCGGCTGATGTAATCAAACCAGCTGGAGCAGCTCTCAGGATAGGCGGACGTGCTCAGAAGCACCGCGAAGACGTACAGCGCCGTAGTGACGGCCAGCGCAATAGCGAGAATGCGGAACATGCTGGAATGTTTGAACCGATATTCCGACGCGGAATGCGACACGCTCTCGAAGCCGATGAAGGCCCATGGAGATAAGAAGGCGATGCGTACGACCTGGCTGAACGCATCCTTATCAGGGACGAAGGCCGGCTCCATCGACATTCCCGAGCCGCCTTGGCCCACCATGGCCGCCACGAAGCAGATCGTGATACCGGCCGTGAAGATGAGCACCATAACTACCATGCTCTTGGCAGTGGCCTTCTTGCTTTTCGCGCACAGCAGCGCGATTAGGCCGATCACTGCGAGCGTGACGAGAACCTCACCCAGGTAGACGTCATAGCCGAAAATCGTATAGAGATAGCCGAAGCTAAATACCTTATTCAGAAAATACCGTGCGAACAAAGGGACGCTCGTGGCGTTGGCCCAGAAGATGGCTATGTAGACCAAGAACATGAACCATGCCACCAAGAAGGCGCGGTCGTATCCGAACACATGCTTCATGTAGTTGTAGAGTCCACCGGGGCCAGGGTAACGTTTTCCCAAGAAGTTGTAGTGGCTGGCCACCATCAACATCATAGCTAGGCCGACAAGCAGGCCGAGGACGGAGCCGAGCGGACCCGCCTGGGAGAGGTAGGTGCCGCCGGTTACGACAAGCGAGCCCCAGCCGATAGCGGAGCCCACGGCCAAAGCCCAAACTGCCGTTGGCGAGAGATAAGGCTGCAGCTTGTCGGTGTTGTCGGTAGCGGGTGATGCGTCCTTCATAGGAGGTTTCCCTTCTGCAAAAACGAATCGTTTTTCTCGCTTGAACATGTGCTACCAATGTAGCGGCATACCCCCAAACCAGCAAGCATTTTTCTTCTTTACCGCTCTTTGACGATGGCGCCGAACTGAAAGTCGCCAGTTTCGCGCACATCAGTCCGTCCTACTGGTGTGTTTTCTGCCATCTCCCGAAAGTCTTGGCGGAAAATCGACCAGTAGGACGAGTCGGATGGCCGCTCGGAGCGCCTTGCGCAAAGCGAAGCTTGCTAGCAGCGACCCACAAAGAACCCCTCGGGACGAACACGTCCCGAGGGGTTCAAAGTTTCGAACTAAATAGAAACCAGCTCGGATAAAACACCCCGTAGTGCTAGTTCGCTATGCGTTTCTTTACGAGCTGCAGAACCACAATGGCCACGATGGCCCCGCCAGCCACCGCGCTTACTGGAGCCAACGGGGTCTCGTCGCCGGTCTTAGGCGACCGCACAGCGTTACGCGGCTTGGTAACGGTCTCTTCCCTGACGATGTCGACGTGCTGATCGTAAATCGTCACCTTATATGATTCGGAAAGCTCGGTTGACGAGGGGACTGGATCCTTGATGGTGATACCCGTGCCTTCCATCTCGTTGACCTCGAAGATCGTGTCCTGGACTTTTTCGTAGCCTTCCGGCGCCTCGAGCTCGCGCAGGATGTACTCCTTGTTCACGTCTAGGAGCTTCTCGGTCTCGTGGGTAGTTCCGTCGGTTATCCATTCGTCGACGACCACCCCGGTATCGCGCTCGATGATGGCCATCTTGGCACCTTTCAGCGCCTCGTGCGTGCCTGCATCGACCTTGGTCACGTGGATGCGCGTGATGTCGTCCGACACGCCCCAGTCGCCGGGCATTTCTACTACCTGCCTAGCGAACGCCTGAGGTGCGCAAAGCATGCAGGCCAGAAGGGCCGCCGCGATGAGCATGCAGACGACGCCGATGCGGGCGATGGGCGCCGTTGCGGTAATGTTCCGATGATTGCTCTTCATGATTTAACCCCCCAGTGCCTATTCGCCCTGTCTGTCGAGCTCGATGTTGTCGTACTTGCTGTGCCAGCCGTCGTCGGCCGTCTCCTCGACGATCTTCGTGCTGATCGTGCCATCTTCACCGACCTCGACGGTCCAGTAAGCTGTGCGGTACGGGTCGACGGTGTGACCTGTGGGAGCCTCGACCTCTTTGTAGAAGTACTCCTGCCCCGGAATAAGGACGACGTTCTCGAACAAAATACGGCCAGTGGCGTCGGACGTCGCCTCCTGCAGCATTACGTCACCCGTCGGGCTATGCATCCACAGGGCGTACGTGCAGTCGACAAGGCCTTCGCCGCCGAAGCGCGAGCGCTTGTAGACTTCCAGGTCCATGCCCTCGCGTGTGTTGTTGAGCGTCGGCATTTCGGTCACTTCGCCGTTCTTGGAATAAGTGACCTCTGCGCTGAGCTCGCCGTTGGGAGCTTGCGTAACCTCAACGGTCATGAGAATCAACGCGTCGTCATAGGTAACACCGAACGACGTGCCTTTCTGCTCGCTAATCGTGTACTCATACGTACCCGGATTCACGAACACCAAGCCCCAGTTCTCGCCGATGCCAGCTGATTTCGCCTCGTCAAAGAACGCCACACGTCCGCTCTCGTCGTTCGAAGCGGTGGCGATCAGCTTGCCTTTGCCGTCGTTGCCCTCACGCAGCTCGAATGTGAACTCGCCGGGAACCATGGCGGTCGTGGCGCCGCTATCCCCGAGCTCCTCATAGTTCACGGTCTTCTGAATCTCGGGATAGACGCTTACCTGACCGACGTTGATGCTTTGTGTGCTCATGAGCACGCTGCGGAACCTCATTGTTGCAGAGGCGTTCTTCCCTTCGTTGTTGATGAACTCAGGGATATCGGCTGTGCCAATGCGGGCGTATGTGCCGTCGGCGTTCGGGTACAGCATGCGGTACTCGATGGCGCCAACTACCTTGTTGCCCTCAATCTTGACGTGGGCGAGGTAGCAGGACTCGTCGTAAACGATGTCCTGATCGCCGTCGGCAACCTCTTCGATTGCGTAGTAGTAATCGCGATCGCCGGCAAACTGGACTTCCCCGAAATTGCCAGGGGCCTTGGTGCCGGGCGCGACGTCGACGCTCGCCGTCATGCAAGCGATGGTCTCGCCATCGTCCTTCATGGGCTCAGATGCTTCTTGAGTAGCGATTGGGAGCGTAACTGGCGTATCGCTTTCGACGTCTTTCCATAAGTCTGCACCGAGCTCGCCGAGCGAAGTCAGCTTGAACTTGAACGTGCGTGCTGCACCGGTTCCGTAGAAGACCTTTCTGAACGGGATTTTCACCGTCTCGAGGTTGTTGGTGAACTCGGCGGTCGGGATGTTAGCCGTGTTGTTGGCGGCGACCTCGACCTCGATGTCGTTCTCGCCCACGAGGCTCATGCCCGCCGGGTTCTTCGAGGCGTCCTCGGAGACGGTGTAGGTGCCGGGCACCAGGTTGTCGACCCGGGCCTCGCTGCTCACGCCGTTGGTGACGGTGACCGTCGCCGTGGCCTTGACGGCGCCGCCGGCGTCCTTGACCTCGAACGTGTAGGTGCCGTCCGCGGAGGTGCCGGTGGTGGCCTCGCCGTTGACCGTGACGTTCTTCTTGATCTTCAGCGAGCCGACCTCGGTCTTGTTGTTGGTGAACTCGGCGGTCGGGATGTTAGCCGTGTTGTTGGCGGCGACCTCG
>CAYOBD010000016.1:0-5718 GCA_964402005.1 uncultured Eggerthellaceae bacterium | reverse complement strand
CCGCGGAGGTGCCGGTGGTGGCCTCGCCGTTGACCGTGACGTTCTTCTTGATCTTGAGGCTGCCCTTACTGCTCTTCGAATTCTTGAATACGATTACTTCGGCTGATTGTGTGAGCTCCCCACTATGTGAAGTAGTGTCAGGTGCGGTTATCGTATCGGTTATAGTGCCATCTTCATCAAATATGCTGTACGTAACAGTCGTAGCAAAACCTTGAGCATCAATTTCCTCGACTAAATACTTGGTACCTTTCTTAAAGCCCCAGAGCATTTTCTGCTCTCCGCTTTTGATCTTGAACTGTGCAACACCGTTTTCGAACTGATCGTCTCCGTTTTTCTCGTTATAGTCTTCATCAACAATTGTTCCGCCGTTTCCATCATCTTTCAGAATCGAAACCTTGAACGTATAGTACCTTTCGAAGTCATCTGGGTCATCGCTTTCGACCTGCTTCTCTACAACCAAGCCCTCAAGAGGCCAGTTCTTAATCTGCATGGAATCCGAATAGTAGTAAATGTACTCGCCGTAGTCTACCAGGGCCATATCATTGGTCAGCGTGACCTGATAATCAAAGCCGATATTCCCGTAATCTTCAGGCGCTTCTACCTCATGAACCCAGTAAAGCTCATTGAAATAGAAATCGTAATCTTCGCCGTCAAACTGAATCTCGCCGTTCTCATCGGTCACGAGTTCAATTTCTTTAATTTCATTGCCTTCGTCATCCTCGCCAAAGTTAATGCCCTGGTTATCGGCAAAGACCTTGAATTTGACGCCCGAAAGCTTCTTGCCCCCGTCATATCCGTCTACTTTGACGATTTTGAAGGAAGCAATCGCGCCTCGTCCTTCATCCGCATCCCCGTAGTTCTGCATGTGCTCTTCAGTATCGTCTTGATCTAATACCGAAACTTTATTTACTATCGTCTGAGTCTCGTCTCCGCGCACCTGAGCACTGTATTCGATAACGACCTTTGTGGAATCCGGCACGGTATATGTTGCTACTGTTGTTCCGTCAGGATCACCATTCTCATCCTTGCCTCCGCTGATTGAATAAGGAACGCTCATGCCAGCAGGATCAGTCGTAATTCTGATGGAGCTGTAATCGAGACTCAGATTGCTACTAAGCACGTCCGTCATTGGCATGGGTTCGCCGTCGTTTAGTGTCGCCTTGGCAGAATTGAAGGTAATTCTGTACAACGCGGTACGTTCCCTTCCTCCTAAGGCGCCCTCATTCAACAGCTCTTTGTCAAGGTAGTCGTACTCTACTTTGTATGTGTATTCCGTTTCATGACCTGCCCAAACGGCTTTATTATTGAGATTGTATTCGCCGTCGTTTGCAATAGCGAGTTGCTCGAGGTCAACGTCATCTTTAACCTTAAGGTAGTAATCGAGCCTGTAATAAGGATAGTAGTTGCCATCTGCGTCCTTAGGAACAGTTTCGGCTGTGATTACTATTCCATTTTCTGTATCTGTATAGGTTACCGGCGCTCTGTCAATCTGACTATATTGGGTTCCCCCAAATATGTGCATGTGATTATGATCGCTGGATTTGCTTGTATCCACTTCCAGCACGTCTGTATCGAACGTGTCTGTAAGGCTGAAAGGTTCTTGTTCGAGTCCTACAATGGTGATTGAATATAAGAATGTTCGTTCGTCATCCGTTGTTGCCGTTTTTGTAATACCAGGCTTACCATAAGTGACGGTTGCAGTATCTATTTTTCCATTCAGGCTGATACTGTTGGTATGGTTTTGTTCCCTCCCTCCCGTCTCATATCCTAGCTGCAGCCAATCTTGATTAACCATTGTTGTCAGCCTGACATTGACGTTACGACCGCTAGGATAAGCCCGAAGCCCGGGCGTTTCTTTTGCCTCGTCCTGATAGAAAGTGATTTGAATTTGTGTAGGAGATTGTGCCGGAATATAAGCTATATCGTAGCTTTCACCTGGAAGAAGTCCTGTTATTTCGAGAGTGCCTTCTTTATATGTATCTAGGTAGCGCTCCCCATTATCAGCATTAATACCAGGCAGGTAGTCTGTCACTACCGCTGATGTAAGACCACCCTGCGGTATCGAAAGCGTGGAGTTCCAATGGACCTCATCTGTCGTGTATGATTCCGCTTTCTTTACGACCCCTATCTCATTCTCTGGATTAACGTGGATTGAGCTCCCGCTATCATTGGCTGTATTGCTCAGATCGACTCCGACACCGCCGCCATCTACTTTCTCCATATCAACAACAGTCTGATAGGTAATATGGTAGCTATAAGGCTGATCAGCCTGATTATCAGAGGAGGGTATGGTGTATGTCCAGTACGCACCATGATCCTCATCATTGGAAAAAGCAGACAGATTGCTATAAGCAATGTTCTCAGTTCTGACCGTATTGCCTGAACGATCTTTGACTACAACTTTAATTCCATTACCATAGTATTTCATATAGCTGACAGAACCTTGTGAGATCCTGTCGGTAACGGTATCTCCTCCGACTTTGACCAGTGCAAGTGGGTTATAGTCGATCTCCCAGTTGATAATCTTGTCGCCGTCCGGCGTAGTGCCGGCCTCAGTACCGCCTTTTTTGTCCGTGTACTTGTAATTGATCTCTCTGGAATACTCCGAATTGTGAGGATCGCCGGGATCAGGATCAACCGTTATGCTGTTCTTTGTCTGATCGGCCGTAATCTTGCCGTCGTTGTCGGTGTCTTTGGAGAAGTCAACGTGAGCGGAGTAGGTGATGGTGATTTCCTCGCCCTCGCTCATGGATGCAAAGGTATAGTCAAAGCCATTTGTGGCACCGTTGTCGGTATAGCCGCTTGAGTTACCTGACACCGCAACGTCGCCATTAAAGACGAGCGCGTCGCCCAAAATAGTATCCTTGACGTTTACGTTGGTCACGTCGCCGCCCGTTGCGGTCACTTTAATTGTGTAATGAAATGTGCCTGTAGCGTCATCATAGGTTGCATTCTTTACCGCGTATGCCTCTCCCTGGTCTGGGTTGCCGAATTCGATCTCGCGTTCAATATCGTCTGAGAAGCGGATAACCTCCTCGGTGTCATCAAATTGAGCGTAATACGTGTATCTGAAACTTACGTTGGTAGACTCTTCCAGTCTTGGATAGTCAGGGTCGTCCTGATCAAATGTAACGCTCAGCAAGCCATCCGTAGTAAGGGCATAAGTGGCGTCTACCTGATAAGTCTTTCCCTTGTAAACAATATTGATCTTCAGCGGGCCTGTCTGCTCATCAATGATCTTAATACCGGTAGGCATCTGATATTGAAGGGTCGCATCATTGTCAAACTGATACGCTGAGCTTTCGGCAAACGAAAGGATGATTCTATAGTCCGTTCCTGCCTCCACCTCATAGGCTCCGGATTCATTCTGTGTCGCGCCGGTGATAACGGCATTTACCAGGAAGTCTTCCAGATTGGTGCTTTCCTGAACGTCGGTAACCGTAATCACATACGTGCCGTTGCCGCACTTAACGCTCAGCTCGTAGGTGCTGGTGAAGGGTACGTCAGAATTGATGTACCACGCGCCATTAGACTGGGTAAGGTACAGATCGCCTTCCACCTCTTCGCCCTCGACGAGGGTAAGCGTCGCGCTGTCAACCGTGTCGTTAATGCCAAGCGCGGCGAGCACGTCTGCAAGCGCATAGCTGCCCTGGCCGGGGAAGCGATACGTGTAGCCGTCATACGTGAAGTCCACCGTATAGCTGAACGCGTACACCGAGAAGTCGCGCGCGACGAAAGATGCCGTTTCGCTTTCAACAGACACGTTAGCGTTTACGGCATCAACGATAACGTCGCTTGCAGCCACGTTTGTCGCCTGGGCAGTCGTATCGGCTTTCGCATCTTCTTTCAGCGGCAGGTGGGTAACCTCGACTTCGGCAGACTCTTCCGCGCCGATACCCTCGCTCAGCTGCTGTTGCTTGAACGAAACCGCCACATCCACGGTGCCGTTTTCGGGCTGGACCTCTACGAGCTTACCGTCATCGTTTACAGCGATGAACGCCATGTCGTACAACATCGTGTTTTCATTAGTGTACTCGACGTCCCCGGCGGCGCTGTTGTTCAGAGCCTGCATGTAGGCGCCGTAGTTGTAGTCTCGACTGTACTGAGTAACGGGGGTAACCTGGAACACAACGCCCTCGGGCAAGGACTCGGGCTTGCTCAGCGTTGCAACAACCTTGACGGAGCCGTCTTCGTAGACGAATTCCTTGTTGGCATTGCGCTTCTGCTCGTCCTTCTTGTCCGCGGATTCCTCGGAGGTCGAACTTTCCGAGCCGTCCTTGTCAGTCGCTGCGGCAGAGGCACTGGCGCTGCTGTCGGAGTCAGCCGAAGCGGCAGAATCAGTCGATTCGCCATTTGCACTTTCGTTCGAACCTGCATTGCCGTCGGCTGCAGATGCGCTCGGGTCGGCCGGCTCCTCAGCCTGCTGCTCCGCGGCAGCCGGTTCGTCGGCCTGCTGCTCTTCCGTAGCGGGCTCCTGCACCTGCTGCTCCACGGCAGCCGGTTCGTCGGCCTGCTGCTCTTCCGCAGCGGGCTCCTGCGCCTGCTGATCGTCCGCTGCCAACTCCGTTACCGGATTCTCGCTCGCAGACGAGTCATTCGCAAAGGCGTTTGCGGGGGTCTGCCAAAACACCAGCACTATCATCATGAGTATGGCTACGGCTTTGGTGAAAGCGGTTTTCAAGTTCTTCTTGTTGAATATCTTCGCGTTCATGTTCATCATCCCAGCTACTCGTTCTCGGCTGTTGCTTTAAGTCTTCTAGCCATCCCTTACGCTTTGTTCTTCTCGTTACGACGACGCGATACAAAGAACGCGACCACGCAAGCAACCACCACGGCTGCAAGAACGCCGATCACCGGGATAACCCAATCCGGCAAACTCTGTGCAGCCTGGTCCGAAGCCGCCCCATCGCGTCCGTCGGTCAAAGCAACGGCATCGTCTTCGATTCGCTCTTCCACAGAAGTGCGGCCGTCCTGTGCCGTTGCGGTCGGATTCACGCCTTCGCCGCCGGGTACGGTGTACTCGGTATCGTCGCGCAGCGTTGCCGCAGTGGCTGTAGCGTCGGCGCCGGTTGCGGTTGTTCCGGCAGCTACATCAGCAGCGGTCGTTGCAGCTGCTGCGGTAGTAGTGGTTGTCGTAGCCGTCACCTGCTGGTCCTGGTATATCGTGCGTACTTGCGTAATTACTGGAGCGGATTCCAGAGTCTGGTTCGCATCGCGGTAGTACACGGTGTAAGTCTTGTTCTGGGAGTAGTAGTTGTGCTGGATCGGCTCTTCCTGACCATCCAGGCGCACCCAGTCCACGCCTCCGCTGCTGAACTGCGCGGGAGCGGTGAACTTCATGTTGACGACGTCGCCCACCTTCGACTCGAAGGTCTCGGAGTCGATGACGCTGCGGTCGAAGAAGTTGACGTAATTCACGGTGACGTTATACGAACCGGGAACCTGGTAATCGCTCGGCACGTAGTACACGTCAACGACCGGAATCTTGTTCGAGTTCAGGTCGTACGAGTAATCGGAGGCTGTCCCAACCAGAGTGTAGCCCTCGGGGGTCTCGAGGCCCTCGGCCGTAACCGTGGGGTTGCTCCCCGTTACCGTCTTTGTAGCGGAGCCCAGCTTACGGGCCGCGCTCGTTGTACGTTCTTGGCCATCGATCTGGTTGAAGGTCACTTCGGTTTCGGCCGCATCCAAAGCCTGCTGCTCGTACTGGATGGTTACCGT
>CAYOBD010000015.1:3961-16097 GCA_964402005.1 uncultured Eggerthellaceae bacterium | reverse complement strand
CCTGATAGGCCTCCATTGTTGTGAACTCGGGGTTATGGAACGGATCCATGCCCTCGTTGCGGAACTGCCTGCCGATCTCGTAGACGCGTTCGAAGCCGCCGACGAGCAATCGCTTCAGCGGTAGCTCAGTGGCGATGCGCAAGTAATAATCGCGATCGAGCGCATTGAAATGCGTTATGAACGGACGCGCATTAGCCCCGCCGATGATGGAGTGCAGAAACGGCGTTTCAACCTCGAGGAAGCCCTGCTCCTCCATATAGTGGCGGCATGCTGAAACGATCTTGGAACGAGCCTCGAACGTCGCGCGCACATGCTCGTTCACGATCAGATCCACATAGCGCTGGCGATAACGGATTTCCTTATCGGCAAGCCCATGGAACTTCTCGGGCAGCGGACGCAACGCCTTTGAGAGCAGCTCGAAGGTGTGCACGGCAACCGAGAGCTGCCCGCGCCGGGTGCGCATGACCGTGCCGCGTACACCAATCCAATCGCCGATGTCCAAATCTTTCAGCTCGGCGAACGCTTCCTCGCCGAGATTGTTTATGCGGCAGAAAAGCTGCAGGTCGCCGGATGAGTCTCGAATCGTCGCAAAGACGATTTTGCCCTGGTCACGAATGGCTATGATGCGCCCGCATACGGCAACCTCGTCCTCAGTCGAGTCGCCGTCGGCAAGCTCCGCATACAGCTCCTCGAGCGTCGCCGCATGATGCGTGTAATCGAATGCGTGGCCATAAGGGTTCCCACCTGCTTCAATGATTGCACGGCGCTTGGCCTTGCGCACCTCGATCGGATCGTCCTCGTACACGGGTGCGTCTTGCTCGTTGCTCATGTTCTACCCCATTCCTGCGCCTTTATGCCAACCGAACCAACGAGGATACCCTCTTTGGTTCGGCCGATTTTCTTCGATGTTTCAGTTCAGTTCCCTACTATTGCTGCTCCACCTTCAGGATTTCAAGTTCGATCTTGCGGCCCGTTGGACCGTAAGCCTCGACCGATTCGCCCTTCTTGTGGCCGATCAATGCAGCACCGACCGGCGAGTCGTTGGAGATCTTGCCCTCAGCCGAGTTGCTCTCCGCGCTGCCGACGATGATGAAAACGCGCTCGGTTCCGGACATATTCACCGTGACCTTCGATCCGATGTTCACCTTCGTCGAACGCTTCGACGTGCTTACGACAGTCGCAGAAGACAGAATCCTGTTGATTTCAGCGATGCGCATTTCGACATGCGCCTGCTCGTTCTTCGCATCGTCGTATTCGGAGTTTTCGGAGATGTCACCGAACTCGCGCGCAACTTTGATTCGCTCGCCAATCTCGGCACGCTTTTCCGTTTCGAGATAGCGCAGCTCCTCTTCGAGCTTCTCGCGACCTTCTCGGGTCAGCACCTCGTTCTCGTTCGCCATGGAAACTCCTTTTCTGTCGTCCAGAACCGCTCACGCAAGGCATGTGCGGTTCCGCGCAACGCGGGGTCTTGCAAAAAAAAGGGATGTCTTCAAGAAGCCCATCCCTGTGTGTTCCTGGTCGGGTTGACTGGATTTGAACCAGCGACCTCTGCGTCCCGAACGCAGCGCTCTACCAAACTGAGCCACAACCCGATGCTTTCAGCGACGGATATACTAGCACATACCTCTAAGCGTTGAAAGAGAAGTTTTCGTGAATGTGCGAACAGCAGTCGAGCGGTCGCCTCAGGCTGCGCTGAGAAGCTGAACGGCACGATTACCCTGTGGGCTATCGTGCCGCTCTTTTCACTTCGTACGTTAGCCTGAAGGGTTATCGTACGATTCGTCTGTTATTCAGCCTTATCCGTTTCTGCAGGATTGCCTATCATCCATGGCTTTGCAACCGCGGCATCGTTCGAAACCGGTTCTGCCACGGGGATGTCCGCGACAACCGGTTCTGCCACGGGAATCGCCTCGGGAACAGGTTCTGCTACGGGGATGTCAGCGACAACCGGCTCCGCCACGGGGATGTCTGCGACAACCGGCTCCGCCACGGGAATCGCCTCGGGAACAGGCTCTGCGACGGGCGCCACTGGCTGTGCAATAGGCACTTCGGCTTGTTCGAGCGAACCGAAGCCGCCAGCTGGGACCCCCTCGAAACCCCGGGGTGCAGGCTCAAACCCCTGCGGCGCAGGCTCCTGCGCGGGCATCGGAGCCGGTGCGAACCCCTGCGGCGCAGGCTCCTGTGAGGGCATCGGAGCCGGTGCGAACCCCTGCGGCGCAGGAGCAAAACCTTCCGGAGCGGGCGCCTGCGCAGGTGCGAACCCTTGCGGTGCTGCTGCAGATTCAGGCATCGGCGCAGGAGGGGCTTGATCTACACGTGCACCGCAAGCCATGCAGAACTTCGCGCCTTCTGAAAGTGGCGCACCGCATCCCATGCAGAAAGCCGGAGCCCCGCCAGCAGCAGCCGCAGCTTTCTGCTGCTGAGCCATCTGGGCTTTCTGCTGAGCGATGAAATCCGCTACGGGGTTGCCGCATCCTGTGCAGAACATATCGTTTTCTTTGATCGGTGCACCGCATCGCGGGCAGTTGAATGAGACGTTCGCCTGCTGCGCCGCCATCGCCGCAGCCGCCGCTTCCGCTTCAATGCGGGCTATCTCATCCTCTATAGCCTTCTTCTGCTGATCAAGCGCATCGATCTGCTGGAACAGCGGCTCACGCCCGGCAATGAATTCGGTGCGGCCCTTGATTTCGTCGTACAGGCTGGCCCCCAGTTGGGACATCAGCTCTTTCCGTTGCTTCTCCAAATCATTAAGCTGCATCTTCAGCTGCGTCCCGTGCGTCTTGCGCCCTACGCTCTCTTTACCGCGCTGAACACCGCTCTTCACGCTATCCAAAAAGCCCATCCGAAACCTCCCTTTCGCTACGCCCTGCCGCCATTCGACTCTTCTTTGCTTTTGTCGCTGTTCGCAGTTCCCGTACCTGCAGTAGCCGCGGTCGTTCCGCCGCCAGCCTGACTGGTTCCGTCAGTAGCAGTACCATCCCGCCTTGTCGACGCCTCTTCGTCGCTTTCGCTCTGATTGGCTGAGTTCTGCACAACCTCCTCGGCGATCGCCTTTTCATACTGCGCGATTTTGTCTTCGGCTTCTTTCAACTCCGCTTGCAGCGATGCGACCTCATCCTGGGCGGCGTTGACCTTCGCAAGCGCTTCGTCAAGCTGAACCTGCATATCGACCTCATGGGCCTTCGCGTTCTGATCGGTAAAATACCATGTCGCTGCAGCAGCCGCACCCGCAACGATGATGACCACGAGCACGAACGCCAGAACCTTCGGCGTATTGGTTTTGCCTGCGTTGCGGCGTGCCTCTTTGTAGGCGGCCTTTGTCTCCTTGAGCTCGCTGACCGCTGAACGCTGGATAGAGGCTTCGTCGATTTCCATGTGCGGGTCGTACGGAAGCCGCGCAGATCCACGACCCCTGCTGCGCTGCGCGCGACGAGCCAGATCGCTTCCGCAAACTTCGCATTGCGTGCTCTCGCGACTGATGTTCGATCCGCAAACCGGGCATTTCATCGTGCGCATATCCTCCTCGACCGCAGCACCAAATCCTTTTTCCCGATTGTAAATCAGCGCGTCGCAAAACCTGCGGAATGGCCGCGAAATACTTGTTCGCTATCGATGCGATACCGAGCTGTTACCTTATGAATTTCCAGATGCTATCGCCAGAATGAGTTTTCCCGGAGATGCTACTCCTCCGAGCGCCAAAATCCCTACCGCGCACCGTCCCGATAACGCTTCGCAAGCGCTTCCTGCACGCAAGGGGGCACAAAGCTGGATACGTCACCGCCGAGGCGCGACACCTCGCGCACAATTGATGACGACAGGTACATGTATTGAGGCGGAGACATGATGAACACGGTTTCCAAATCATTGGACAGCTGGTAATTCAGGGCGGCCATCTGAAACTCGTACTCGAAGTCGGTCACGGCGCGCAATCCCTTGACGATAACCTGTGCACCGATGCTGCGAGCAAATTCTACGAGCAGGCCGTCGAAGGGCTCGACGCGCACATTCGGCAAATGTGCAGTTGCCGCTCGGGCAAGCTCCGTGCGCTCTTCTAAAGAGAACAGCGGGCCTTTGCCCGGTGAAGCGGCAACAGCCACTACGATCTCGTCCATCAACTGGGCCGCACGGGTAATCACATCCAGATGCCCATATGTGATGGGGTCGAATGTACCTGGTGTCAAAGCCGTTTTCATGCTTGTACCCCTTCTTCTCGAATGCGGAGAAGCGCGATGCCCGTCTTTCCGTACTTCCTATCCGACATGATATCCCAGCCGCCGAACGCCTCGGATACATCCCGTGCATACTTCCAATCGTGCTCGTATACGATCACAGCGTCGTCCGCTATTGCGCCGGCATTTTTCAACCCGTCGGCGAACGATGCTGCCGCCCGCGCGCCGAATGCATAAGGCGGATCCATAAACACGAGCGTATACGGAGCGCCGGATGCACTGCGCACAGCACCTTCCGTCGCAGCGAACGCACGCAGAACATCTGCATTATAGGCGCTTGCGCGGTCGCTTCCGACCCGGCACGCTGATATGTTCGCACGTAGGGTACGATATGCCGCTTTGGAACTCTCGAAGAAATCCGCGTGGCGTGCACCCCGCGACAATGCCTCCAAACCCAATGCGCCTGATCCCGCAAATGCATCGAGGACGCTTTGGTCTTCGAAGCCGCCCAGCATGCTGTAGAGAGAGCTCATCAGCGCCTCGCGGACGCGGTCCGTAGTCGGCCGCGTGCCATCGCCCTCAGGCGCATCTATCGTGCGCCCCCTGAACTCGCCTGCAACGATACGCATTGCATCACCCCCCGACTATCTCGCCAGTACCGCCGAACCCAATGCGTACTTCGCGCGCGAGAGCTCGGTACTGGGGAGATTCGAGCAGCGGATCCTCTTCCAATATCGCCATCGCATCGGCATGCGCCGTCTCGATGACCTTGCCATCGCGCATGATGTTGACCAGCTTAAGCCCGCTCGCGCCATGCTGCCGATTGCCGAGTATGTCCCCTTCGCGCCTGAGCGATAAGTCATATTCCGCAAGCTCGAACCCATCATCCGTGCTCACCATTGCGTTGAGGCGCTCCAAAGCGGCCGGCGCCTTCGTACCAGATACCAGATGCATCTGACCCGGAAGTTCGCCGCGTCCGACGCGTCCGCGCAACTGATGCAGCTGGGCAAGACCGAACCGGTCCGCATCTTCGACGATCATGATAGTCGCCCGCGCCACATCCACGCCGACCTCGATTACCGTGGTAGCCACCAAAACCTGTATGCGACCTTCTCTGAATCCATCCATGACCTCCTGCTTCTCATCGGAGGACATCCTGCCGTGCACCAAGCCGACCGTGTAGTCGGCGAATACGGTACCTTGCAGCATGCGCGCCTCGGTCTGGGCGGCCGCCAGGTTGTCTCGATCCATGTCAGACTCGTCTTCGATGCTAATCGAGTCGAACTCATACGGATCCTGCCCCTTGCCGGCAGCATCCCCTCTTCCGTCTGCATCGGATGCCTCGCCCACCAGTGGGCATACAACGTACACCTGCTCGCCGCGCGCAAGCGCCTCGCGGGCAGCGTCATAGGCCTCCCCCCGCTCCTTCTTCGTGTGCACGAAGGTTGTCCGACCGCCCCCTTCATGGGGCCGTTCCTTCAGATACGAAAGCGAAAGGTTTCCGAACAAGGCAAGCGCAAGCGATCTCGGTATGGGCGTAGCGGTCAGGTACAGAGCATCGGGGCACTCCCCTTTTGCAAGCAGGCCAGCCCGTTGCGAAACGCCGAAACGCTGCTGCTCGTCGATTACCGCAAGAGTGCACGCAGCAGGTTGCACTTCATCCTCCAGCAGCGCATGCGTCCCTATCAGGACAGAAAGGCTCCCCGACTTCAAACGCTCGAGTATCTCGGCGCGCTCGGCTGTTGGCGTCGAACCCGTCAAGAGCCCCCAAGAAACGTCAGCGGCATCGAGCAGCGACCCAACGCTCGCCGCATGCTGCATTGCGAGGATCTCGGTCGGAGCCATCATCAGCGCCTGTGTGCCCGTATCCGCTACGCACGCAAGCGCGAACGCCGCGACAACGGTCTTACCGGTTCCGACATCGCCGAGCACCATATGGTTCATGGCCGCATCGGATGCTAAGAGCCCCTCGATCTCGGCCTTTGCACGTTTCTGATCGTCCGTCAACTCGAAGGGGACGGCTTTCTCCAATGCACGGACATGTTGGCCGTCGACTATATGGGCTGTGGGCACCCTGCCTTCGCTGCGCTTCTTGCCATCGCCGATCAGCGCGAGCTCAAGGCACAAGAGCTCTTCGTATACCAGACGACGTCGCGCCTGCTTCACATCGTCCATAGATGCGGGGAAATGTATGCATTCGAGGGCATGCTGCTTGCTTATCAGGCGATAGCGGGTTCTCAGCGACAGTGGCAGCGGATCGATGTTTCCGCGTACCGCGTCGAGCCCGTTGACCACCAGGCGCCTCATCATGCCCGGCTTGACCTTCCCTGACGACGGGTGAACCGGAATGATGGCACCGATCTGCCCGTCCTCGGTTTCGAGCACCTCGATGAACGGATTCGTCATGCGCTTGTATCCGTAGTTGAACTCGACCGTTCCGGACACGACGACAGACATGCCGCCCGCAAGCCTTTTCGCCAACCATGGCTGGCGAAATGCCGTCACGATGAGGGTTTCGGTACCGTCATTCAGCGTTACTTCGGTCAGCTCGAGCCCCCTGCGCGGGCGTTTGAGCTTTGCTTCGAATACCTGCGCCCGAATGCTGCATTTTTCACCAACACGTGCCGAAGCCACGGTCTTGACCGTGGATAGATCGATGTAGCGGCGCGGAAAATTCGTAACGAGATCGCGAACTGTGCCGATTCCCATTTTCGCGAGGTCGCGTGCCCGAGCAGGGCTCACCAGGCGCACCGCCGTAACGGGTGCGTCCATGGCAAGCGTAGCGTCGAGCCTATCTATCATTCAACGGAGAACACGATCGGATACAGGGGCTGCTCGCCGCGCTGCGCGTCGATATCAAGGTCCTCGTATTCCGCCTCGATGTGCTCAACCAGGGCATCCAGCTGTTCGTCGGTGTAGTCGGCGCCGGCCAGCAGCGTGCAGCTGTCGGCATCCTCGGCCTCCATAAAGGCCAGCAAGTCGATGACTACATCCTCGAGCGAGTTCCCCACCGCCTCGATGGAGCCGTCAGCGATGCCGATTACATCCCCTTCGGCTATTGGATTGCCCGCCGCATCGCGCGAGTCTTTGATGGCTACGGTGACCTCGCCGGTCTTGACTTCGGCAAACGCCTCCGTCATCGCTTCGATGTTCTCTTCCAGCGATGCTTCCTCGTCAAAATCGAACAGGGCGGCAAACGCCTGCGGGACGCTCTTTGTCGGCACGACGCCGCAGGGGAAATCCGCTAGCTGGCAGGCACTCTGCGCCGCCATGATGATGTTCGAATTGTTCGGCAGGATCAGCACGCTGTCGGCATTTGCTTCTATCGCAGCATCAAGCAGGTCCTTTGTCGAGGGGTTCATGGTCTGACCGCCCGAAACGACCACGTCCACACCCAGGCTACGCAGAATATTGGCCATGCCCTCGCCGGCGGCGACAGCCACGATGCCGCATTCCTTGCGCTCGGCAGGCTCCGCTTCGCCTTCGTCTTGCTCGGCAATCAGCTTGTCGTTGCGCTCTTCCGACTGGAGCTGCATATTGTGGATGAACACCTCGGAAATCTGTCCGCGCTCCAAGAAGTAGGCGAGCACCTTATCCGGCGTATTCGAATGCACATGCACCTTGAATTTCGGATTCGATCCGACGCACAGCTCGCAGTCGCCCATCGTAGCAAGGAAATCCAGCGCCTCGGCGGCATCGAGCGTATCGGAGTCGACAAGGAACTCGTTGCAGTACCTATACTCCGAACCCTCCCAGTCGTTGATATGCTCTATCTCCACCTTGGGCTCATGTACAGCCGGAGTGAATTGCAGATTGATGGTCGACTCTTTGCCGAGCAGGGCCGACACGAAGCCATCGAAGAGGATGGCCAAGCCGAAACCGCCGGCATCGACGACGTTGTTCTCCTGAAGCACCGGCAGCAACTCGGGCGTACGCTGCACTGAGGCGTACGATTCAGTAACGATCTCTTCGAGTGCTTCCTCAATCGGCATCTTCTTCTTACGCACGCGCTTGGCAGCAGCAGCCGTATCCTTCAGCACGGTCAGAATCGTACCTTCGACGGGCTTGCGCACCGCCTGGAACGAAACCTCGACCGCGCGCGAGAACGCTTCGTCGATGGACTCGGTGTTGAATTCAGTGCAATCCTCCGAGCCTTCGCACAAACCGCGCAGAATCTGCGAGGTGATAACACCGGAGTTGCCACGCGCACCCATGAGCGCGCCCTGCGTGATTGCCTTGCGCATATCGGCGCCGCTGCTTCCGAGCGGCAGCTTTGACAGGCTGTTCACAACCGATTCGATTGTGAGCGACATATTCGTTCCCGTATCCCCGTCAGGAACCGGGAACACATTCAGGCGATTAACCTCCTCCTTGCGATCGGACAATGACCTGCTGGCCGCGACGATCGCATTGAGGATATCGTTTCCTTTGATGGTATCCGACATGGTGGTTCTACTTTCCGTATAGCGAATGATTAGGCAACATGCCTGCTATTTACGCACCTTTATGTCCTTGACGTGCACATCAACGCCTGCGAGCGGCACACGTGCGTACTCGCGTAGGACGAAGGAAATGCGGTCGATCAGGTTTTGCGAGACAGCGTTGATGTTCGTTCCGTACTCGATGACGACGTACAGATCGACATGCACCCCGTTCTCAGTCGACTCAACGACAATCCCCTTGCGCAACCTCGACTCGGGGAGCAACTTGGCAATCCCCTCTGCCGGGTCTGCCGACACCATGCCTACGACGCCGTAGCATTCCAATGCGGCATGGCCGACCATATCCGCAAGAACGTCGTTGGCTACGTGCAACTTACCGGGAACCTGGGCACTCATGTGTTTTCCTTTCACGTTTCTGCGATGCTAGGCAACCGCGTAATAGTACAAATGAAAAGTATAGCGCATAGCACTATGCCCCACTAAGCATGCAGGCATGTGGAATACTCCATATTACATGAAATAATCTTGTATCCGTCCCGAATGGTGTGCTATAGTTTCAAAGCTGGTTTGGCAAGTACGGTTTTCACCGTTCTGAAATGCGATTATATGGAGTTGATAACATGTCTAAGATTTGCGAGATCTGCGGTAAGAAGCCCTCGGCCGGCCGCAACGTCAGCCATTCGCACCGCGTAACGAACCGCTGGTTCAAGCCCAACATCCAAAAGATTACCATCCGCGACAAGAACGGCCATGTGCGCAAGGCTAACGTCTGCACGCGCTGCATGAAGGCCGGCAAGGTCGAGCGCGCATAGCGCAAACACTCTAAGATCTGCTGCAAGAAAGCCCGCATATGCGGGCTTTCTTCGTTGTCGGCACAAACACACATTTTCATCCACAATAAGACCCTGCATGGCTGAAATATTGAGTTCGGTGCTTTTAAAGTGAGTGCAATTTGCCTTCCGCCGACCTGGATTCCAGATCGGGCTCGCATCCAAGTGTTTGCTCTGTCAATGCCATTCGACCAGGAGCAAGCGCTCCCAGTGTCGATGCTATGCGAATATGAGCAAGCGTTTGTAATGACAGTGCTACTCGACCACAAGCAATCGTTTGCAAGCCGGACACACACCTAAGGGAGCCGCAGCCCGCAGCTCGATGAGGCGCCCACCCTCGATGACACTTCGACATACCCCGCACGTGTTCTCGTTAAGCTTGCCGATGGCGACGCCGCCCGTGCGATTTGCGGTCTTAGTGTACACGGCCAGCGCTTCCGGGTCGAGGTTCGCCGTGATGGACTCCCTGGCCTCTTCCAGCTCTGCCAGTTGCGCCCTGAGTTTGCCGTCCTCCTCGGCGAATGACGCGCGAATCGCGTCCGCCTCTGCTGCCAGCCGAGCCAGCCCGCTGTCGATTTTCGCTTTAACCGCTTCTGCCTGCTGGATGCGGCCGTTGATTTCCTCGCTCTTCTGCGCAAGCAGGTCGCGACGCTTCGCGAATCCGCCCATCTCCTTAGAATGCGATTCCACACTACGGAAATCCGATCCAGCCGTATCGATGAGCTCCTGCGCGCGCTTCTGCTTATCTGCAAGCGAAGCGTCTTCCGACTCCACCTTCGCCAACGCTTCGGTCGCCTTGTCGAGCAGCTCCATCACCTGTTCGAGTTTCGCATCGAATTCAGCCTGCTTCTTCTTGACAGCGGCCATCTTGTTTCGCTGAGGCAGTTCGACGCGCATGCGTTTGGCCTTCATGCGTCGACGATCGTACTCCTGCAGCTCCAGCAGCAGTTCGCTGTCCTTGGCCTCGACGTTCATGCACTCTCCCTTCGATCATCTGCACCCATCATTTTTCTCGGATTCATAATAACAAGTAGCGTATGCTCATGCTAGAAAAATGATGATTAAATGTGCGTTACGCTGGGTCGATTGTCTTGGTGCATCGCTGCGATCCGCGACTGGCCGACTGCCGAGCCGCGCTGTCCACCTATCCATGGTTGACCAACCGCCGAGCAGCACTGTCCACCGATCCATAGCTAACCGACCGCCGAGCAGTACTGCCTAACAATCCAATCCGCACAACTGCACTCCAGCAGTCCTTACAAACGCGTCGCTGTCGGGGTATCCCAGTTGCCGCTTTGATCGAGCGCGTATACCGATTCGGTTGGAATGCCGCATTCCACGGCGGCTGCACCGAGCACGGCGGCGAGGGGAAGTTCGCTCGTATCATGCCCGAGCTCGATGATGCACAGGCCAGCCTGCGCCGCATCGAGTGCTGAGTGATAACGTATTTCGCCGCAAATCAGGCAATCTACCCCAAGCGCGATGCAGGCGTCCACCACATCCCCGGCCGATCCCGTCGCAACGACGATTCGATCCATACGCCGATCGCGGGCACCCCATACGCGCGGACGTCGACCGAACACGGACAGGCACCGCGCGCCGAGCTGGGTCAGACTCATTGGTTCGTCGGTCTCATTCACGGTGCATATGCATCCGTATCCCTTGTGTGGATCATCGCCTATGGGACAGATAACCTCATGCGGCACAAGGCTCAGCATCCGCGGTAGAACGCGGTTTCCGTCGGGGCTCGCATCTAAAGCCGTATGGAAGTTCATCAGCGCAACGCCCTTTTCCACAGCAGACCACACGGCGGCACCTGCGCTGTTCGAGCGCGTTCGTTGGGGACTTATGACAGCGGGAGGCTCTAAGAAAACAGGATGGTGCGTGAGCAGCACATTCGCTCCCAATTCCACACTCAGCGATATGGCCTCCTGAGTAACATCCAAAGCAACGGCGACACCCGCTACCGGCTGGCTCGCGTCGCCGACGATAAGCCCCATGCGGTCCCATTCTTCCGCATCAGCGCGCGGATAACGTGCCAGCAGTCTATGCTCTAACTCGCCGACGGTCAGCATCTCGCGATTTTTTGCTATCTCCCCATGACTGATCTGAGCGAGTTCGGTCGAGTTCTTCATCTAGGCACCTTTCTCGTTTATGCAAAAAACGACGGATCGACAAGCACTGTAGCAAATGGGCCGCCCTACTGCGCAACACAATGTGCGAGTGCCAGGGCAAAGCGTTCGATGTCCGATTCCTGGGTATATCTTCCGAACGACACGCGCAACGCCCCATAGGCACGATCGGCATCGATTCCGATTGCCGTCAGCACATGGCTCGGCTCCAAGGAGCGCGACGAACAGGCCGAACCGCCAGAAACCCCGAAACCCATGCTATCCAGCCTAAGAACAAGGGTTTCGCTCTCCATTCCCTCGACGAGCACATGCACGATATTTGGCAGGTAGCGCTCATCGCCTGGTTCGACAGGTATCGTCGCTGATGCACGTGGCATCTCGCCTACCAGAGAATACAATCTGTCGCGCATCTCACGTTGGCGCGCTGACTCCTCCCCCTGCATCCGCATTGCCGTCTCGCACGCCGCAGCGAAACCCGCAGCCGCGCAAACGTTCTGGGTGCCCGACCGACGGCCGGACTCCTGCCCGCCACCGATCAGATAGGGATCAAATGGCGTGCGTGC
>CAYOBD010000015.1:0-3951 GCA_964402005.1 uncultured Eggerthellaceae bacterium | reverse complement strand
GCCTTCAGATAGAGTGCCCCAATGCCCTTGGGACCGCAGATCTTATGCGCCGAAAACGTGGCAGCATCTACGCCGAGATCGGATACATCGAGCGGGACCTTACCAAGCGCCTGTACGGCATCGGTGTGGAACAATGCACCCCGACTGTGGGCGGCTCGTGCGAGTTCCGCAATTGGTTGGATGCTTCCCACCTCGGCATTTGCCATCTGAACGGATACAAGCACCGTATCATCGTCCATCACCCGCTCAAGGCTTTCCGCCGATACGAATCCATGCTTGTCGCAGGCTGCATACGCGATGTCGAACCCTTGCTGCTCCAAGCGCGCGGCGCATTTGAGCACGGCCTCGTGCTCGAGCCGCGTAGTTACGATGCGCGGGCGCTCGGGCGCCCTTCCTTCCTGGGATCGCTTGTGCACTGCGGCATGCGCCATGCCGAACAATGCTGCGTTGTCGGATTCCGTCGCCCCTCCCGTGAATATGACTTCAGCAGGACGGGCCGCACCGATAGCAGCCGCGACTGTTTTTCTTGCGTTCTCGAGAGCTGCGAATGCAGTGCGCCCGAGTGTATGGAGCGAATTCGCATTCGCATCGTGCAGCGACGAAGCCGGCCCAGCCACCAGATATGCGCGCATGGCATCGAGCGCCTCCTCGCACAGAGGCGCTGTCGCCGCCCAGTCTAAATACGTGTAGCCTTCAGCCATTCCGCCGTCCATGGCACTTACCTAGCAGCATCCTTGCGAGCCGCATCGCCCAAGGCTTTTATGTCATGGATCGCAGCCGCAGGATCCGCAGCTTTGTATACGGCATTGCCGCACACGATGACATCAGCCCCCTGAGCGCACACAAAGCCCACGGTCGATGCATCCATGCCGCCGTCGACCTCTATGAGCAGATCGGGATTGCGATCTGCAGCCAATCGCGCAACCTCTGCGACCTTCTGGTCGGTTCCCTGGATGTAGCTCTGCCCCGAGAACCCGGGCTCAACAGACATAGCCAACACCATGTCGTACATCCCGATGACATGCTCGATTACCGTCACGGGAGTTTTCGGTTTGAGAGCGATTCCTGCCTGCGCGCCGGCCCCGTGAATCATCTCCGCAATGGTCTCCATCTCCTCAGCGGAAAGAGTCTCTGCATGCACGGTGACCATATCCGCTCCCGCATCCAAGAACCAGGGCACTTGCACCATCGGATTCGAAATCATCAGATGCACGTCCAATGGAAGCCTTGACGCGGCTTTCAGTTGCTTGACATGGGGAACCCCGATTGTGATATTCGGAACGAAATGGCCATCCATCACATCAACGTGAATGAAGCCCGCTCCCCCAGCCTCCACCAATTCGATCTGCTCTGCAAGCCGCATGAAATCAGCAGACAGGATGGATGGAGCGATGCGCACCGGCGTAAACATACAACCCCTTTCGACATAAAACACATTCGCCCACATTATAATGGAGGGAGCATGCAACGCACCCTCATCCGAGCGGAAAGGACGTGACATGGATCGTGCAAGCCTGTGCTCTTTCACCTACGCGACGATCCACGGCCCACTGACCATTTCTGCGACTGCGAAAGGCATATGCGCAATCGAATTCGGACAAGGTCCAGGCGAAGGGCGCCACGTCGCTACCGAGCTCACGAACCGCGCCGCCAATCAGATGCAGGAGTACCTGGCTGGAAAGCGCCGCTCATTCGATGTTCCACTCGACATTGAGGGCAGCGCCTTCCAGAAGACCGTTTGGGCGCAGGCTGATGCAACCCCATACGGAACCACAACAACGGCGACTGAACTCGCCAAAGCCATCGGCAAGCCGGGATCGCATCGCTCAGTGGGCACCGCCCTACGGCAATGCCGCGTTGCCCCCTTCATCGCCGTGCACCGCATCGAAAACCCCGCTGCAACCGGCAAAGGAGCCCGCATCTACCGCGCGCTTTGCGCCATGGAGAAAGCGAATCTGTAACTAGATGCATGCCGCGCGTGGTGCCCTTCTCTGGCTCGCTTCGGCTAACCGCAACGTCGCTCGGGCAGAGCAGCTGCGGAACTCGCCGCCTTCGGCGGCTCAGACAGTCCTCGCTCCCGCTCTGCCTGAGCGACGTTGCAGCCGAAGAGAGCCAGATCAGGGCACCACGCAAGGCATGCAGTTTTCTTCGGATTCCTAATTGCTCCAAAGGTAGCCGACGCCACGCACCGTCTCGAGATGTTGCGCAAGTTCGGGGCCCAGCTTTGCGCGAATGCGCCGCACATGCACATCGACCGTGCGCGAACCGCCGTAGTAATCGAATCCCCAAACATGCTGCAGCAGATCATCTCGAGAGAACGTCCTTCCGGGATGTTTCGCCAAAAACGCAAGCAGCGCGTATTCCAGATACGTCAGATCCACGGGATCGCCCATCACGGATACCTGGTAGGTGGCAAGATTAATCTCCATGCTGTCGACCGTGATTTTCTCGCGCGCAGCAGAAGCTCCTTCGGAATGCAGAAGGCGTCCCACACGTATGGCGCATTCCTGCTCGCCGGCGCCGTGCACGACAAAATCCGAGGGCGATGCCGCAGGCAGGTTGAGCATCTCGAGGCGATCAGCCTCGGCGATTACGAGAAGCGGACATTCATGCTCCTCGGCGAAGCGCTCCACCTCTATGAAACTCTCGAGAGCATTGCCCCGCGCCTCGAAGATAACCAGATCGTAGTCCTGACTCGCCGCTAGCATCTTGGAAATCTGCAGCGTCGATCCAGCCGCCACGTCGGCATCGAACTTCGAGAGCACCTGCTGGAAGCGGTAGGCATTATCCAGACTGTCAGCTATGAATGCGACTTTCTTTCTTAGCATTGCACACCTCCGCTACATTAACGGAAGGTAGCGTTTAAGCTCCCAGTCGGATACCGTCTTGTTGTACTCTGCCCACTCGATCTTCTTTTCGCGCACCAAATATGAATGTATATGCTCGCCGAGCGTCTCGCGCATCAGCTGCGACCCTTCGAAGCGTTCGATGGCATCGGCCAACGTACAAGGAAGCCGATCATGCTCCGACCGGGATGAGTCAAACTGCGCAGGGTCGAATAGGTTGCAATAGTTAACGGGATCGGGAGGTTCGAGCCCTTCTCGTATTCCTGCGATTCCCGAAGCCAGCATCACTGCGAATGCCAGGTATGGATTGGCCGCCGGGTCGGGACTGCGCAGTTCGATACGGCAGGCCTCCTCATTGTGCGGCCGATAACCGGGAACGCGTACCAATGTCGAGCGATTCGTACGCCCCCAACTCGGGATGTACGGCGCACCGCCACCTGTCGCCAATCGTTTGTATGAATTTACGCACTGGTTGGTGACCAGGCAAAACTCGGAAGCGTACTTAAGGATGCCCGCAATATAGCTTTTCGCTAGCGGCGTCAAATGGAATCCCGATGGATCGTCCTCGTCGAAGAACAGATTCCGCCCATCTTTGCTCATCAGGCTCTGATGCACATGCATCCCATTGCCCGGCTTATCCGAGAAGGGCTTGGGCATAAACGACGCATACACACCATGCTTCGCCGCAATTTCCTTCACCACCAGCTTATATGTCATAACCGCATCAGCCATGGAGAGTGCATCAGTGTAACGCAGGTCTATCTCATGTTGGGACGGTCCGCTCTCGTGATGCGAGTATTCAACAGGTATCCCCATCTTCTCGAGCGTGAGCACGGTATCGCGACGCAGGTCGCTCGCACTGTCCATACCCGTCAAATCGAAGAAGCCGCCGTGGTCGAGCACTTCGGTGCCGGCAGAATCAGCGAAATAATAGTACTCAAGCTCAGGACCCACATTGAAGATGTACCCCTCATCTGCGGCATCCTCGACGATGCGTTTCAGCACGTAGCGGGGGTCGCCCTCGAATGCGGCTCCATCGGGGGTCTTGATATCGCAGAACATGCGCGCGACGCCGTTCTGGGATGGACGCCACGGGAGTACCTGG
>CAYOBD010000014.1:0-16102 GCA_964402005.1 uncultured Eggerthellaceae bacterium | reverse complement strand
GATAAAGTATGACAGCGCAAAGAAATACGTCGCCGTCAAATACGATGGGGATACAGAGTTCACCGAGCTGGAAGATGGCCAGGAGCTGTACTTCGTCTATTACGAGAAAAAGGCGCTGAACATCGGCTACAAGAGCATGGCTGAAAGCGGCGTCCTCGCAAACGTTACGGCGGCGGGGGCTCCTACAACGACGGGGGATGCGCTTCTCGGCGAATACGCCATGCAGGACGGCATCGGCGATCCCTTGAGCTATACGACCGGGTTCACCAACTATGCCTTTGCCATCGGCGATGTCGATCCCGGCGGTGGGGCGGATATGAACGCCTCCAGCTTGAGCATGGTCACGGATGCCGCAGGAAGCGGTGGCCCTGTGCCGACCCTGAGGATCAGAAACACCTGGCGGGGCTTCCAATACACCACGCAAACCGGCGACGACGCTGAGTGGACCAGCTGCGGCTACAATCCTCAGCTGTACGTCGTCTATTACGCTCAGACGCCAACCGTCGTCCTGTTCCATGAGAAAACTGTCGGTGCCAGCGCAGTTGTGGATACAGAGTTCACCTTTGATTTGCTGGTGACGCAGACCACGACCACAACCGAGTCTGTGCAGACGCAGAAGAAAAACGGTCAAGGTAACTGGGTAGACGACGGGGATCCCGTGGTGACAACGACAACCAGCGATCCCACGACGGTTTTCGACACAAGAGCAACTGGCAATCAGCCATACATCCTCAAAAACAGCGAGGCCAGCTCGGCGGTCCTGTTCCATAGCTCCTCTGCGGTGACCGGCGATCCGGTGACCGTTGATGCAAACACTCAAACCGTCACCACCACGACCACGACTACGACTCAAACTGTCAAGATCGAGCAGAGAGAAAACAGCGCTTTCTCTACCAAGGTGAAAGCGGATGCTGCTGACGAGGTCGAGGCACTGGATTATACCTACGTTGCCGACGGCTCTGGCGGAACCCAGAATGTCATCTTTACCAACACCCATAAATCTCTTCCTGTTGAAGTCCATGTGGCTATGGTGGAAAACAACGGAACCGAAAGCGGCGTCTTCCAAAGGGATGGCGACCATAGAAATCCAAACGCAGTGAACTACAAGTTCGACTTGGCACTTGGCGACACCGAAACCCTTCTCGAGAAGCTACCATCGGCATCGGTTTTCTGGGGCGAGGTGGACACGTACGCCTTTGGAACCATAGTCTATGGAACTGGTTCGGAGGGTTCGGTCATCTCTTCGGAAGGCTCGAATGTCGCATCCATTGGGTATGAGCAAGTCGAGGATAACGTTTACGAGCTTGTCTTGAGGGACGGCGACGGAAATAAGCTGGGCGAACTGGGAAGCAATAACATTTACTATCTGTATTACCCCATGCCCAAAATCAAATATGTCAAGGAGGCCGCCGACGGGACGCTGACGGATGTCACGGGTTCTCTTCTGGATCCAGAAACGGGCTCCATCGATCCAAGCGATTTCGTGACGTACAGCCACGAGAAAATTACCATGAATGGCAAGGAAGTGGCGCAGAACGAGAGTGTCGAGATTCCTGGGTCCGGGCTTGTTATCAGTCAGTTCGGAAACTTCTTCCGGATGCCGCCCGTGTTGGATGATGGCTCGTATGCGCGCTATCTGAGTTACGCGAAGCTCGGCGTAGGCAACGGGAGCGCAGGCAATGTCTCTGATCTTGAAGGCGTTAGCACAGCGTTGACCATGCAGCTCAAGGTGCAGAACAGTACCCTGCAGTACAGCTTTGATGGAATAACCTGGCAGGATCTTTCTGGAGCGCCGACCGTATATGCCATCTATGACGAGCGGGGCTACGACTTGCAAATCAGCAAGACGGTCGATACTTCCGAAAGCGGCGAGGACCCGATCTTCGCGGGCTCAAGCTACGACGTGACCATTAGCTCCATGGCAATCACGAAGACAAGCTATGAGGCTACTGGCGCAGAAAGCGCCACGGTTGCCGCCGTGCCGGCAAGTGGAGATACGCCGGGAACGATTAAGTTTACTGTGAAAGACGGCACGAAGGTCAGGATAAAGGCCCTCGGTCGGGGAGAGTACGCCATCACCGAAAGCGGTAATGAGAACTACACGCTCACTGCCAAGTGCGGGCCGATCGTCGGTGGAACAACAAGACCCATGGAGGTCACAGACAATACGACAGTGTCCCTTACGCTGGATACAGAGATGAAGGTCGATCTGACCAACAGCCCCAAAGCAATCTGCAAGGTCGGGGATCAGTATTTCTATACGCTGAAGAGCATGATTGCATATGTGGAAGAATTCGGGACGGGCGAGACGACAGCGGAAATGCTGACCGATTACCTCATGCCGGCGGAAGATACGCTGGAAATCCCGCAGGGAGTCAATATCACATTGACCACGGCGGAAAGCGTGGGGCGCGTAGCCGTCATCACGAGGACGAGTGAGCTTGCCGAAACCCCGATGGTCGTTAATAACGGGACGTTGAACCTTGCTAGTCTGACGTTGGAGGGTGCTGATATTCAGGCTACAGCCCCGGTGATTCAAAGCGCCGGCAACCTGACCATCGGCAGCGGCGCGACGATAAGAAATGCAAACAATACCAGCAGCGGTGAAGATGCTGTGCTTGGCGGCGCAATCAATGCCACAGCCGGGGATATCGCCGTTGCCGGCGTAATCGAAAACTGCAAGGCTGCGGCAGGCGGCGCGATTTACCACTCCGGGCATGGAACCATTACGGTAAACGGAAATGGCGCGATCCGGAACAATGCTGCAACCTCGGGTGACGGCGGTGCGATCTATCTCGCAAGCGGCACGGTCAAGGTTTCTGGAACATCAAGTATTACCGGCAACAATGCGGCTGCCGGCAACGGTGGTGCAATCTATGTAAGTAACGCTGCAATCGAGATCGACCAGGGTGGCAGCATCACGGGTAATGCCGCGAAAGAGGGCGGTGCCATCTACGCCGAAACCGGAACGATCACGGTTTCTAAGACAGAAGGGGTATCCGTTGAGCCGGCCATAACCGGCAACACGGCATCCACCGGCAACGGCGGCGCGATACGCGTGGGCGCTGGTTCGGTTACCGTGTCTGGCGGCGAGGTGTCAAACAACAACGCGGCGGCTGGCAACGGTGGTGCGATTTATGCCGATACGGCAAGTGTTGAGATTTCTGCAACCGCAGAGCTTAATGGCAACGGAGCCAAGGCTGGCGGTGCGGTCTATGCGGCCTCCGGCGCGGTTACGGTGTCTGGCGGCACGGTGGAGAGCAATACGGCATCTGAAGGCAACGGCGGCGCGATCTATGCGGGTAGCGGAAATGTTGCTATATCCGGTGGTGCGGTCCAAAACAATAGTGCGGCTGCCGGCAGCGGCGGCGCAATCTTCGCAGACAGCGGCAACGTCTCGATGACGGGTGGAAGCCTGACCCAAAACACTGCGAATGCCAACGGCGGCGCGATCTATGCGGGCAGCGGCACGGTAACTCTGTCGGCTCCAGATGATGCGACTGCGCCGGTTCTCAGCGGCAATGCGGCTACCACTGGCAACGGTGGTGCGATTTACACAGATGCGGGTGCGGTAAGCATTACAGGAACCACCCTGGCCGGGAACAGCGCTGGCACAAACGGCGGCGCCGTGTTCAGCAATTCCGGTGCCGTATCTGCAGCAGATAGCACTTTTGGTGGCAGTGGGCAGGACGATAGCAACACTGCCGGCGAAAGCGGCGGTGCCATCTATGCTACAAGTGGCAATGTAACGCTGTCGGGTGGCAGCATGATCGGAAACGTGGCCACTTCGGGCAACGGCGGCGCAGTCTATGCCGGTAGCGGTGTTGTTACCGTGTCCGGATACGCCAAGAACAACGTTACGATATACACGCAGTTTACCGACAACCAGGCGACGTCCGGCACCGGCGGCGCAGTCTATGTCGATAGCGGTTCGGCAACCTTGACATCTGCTACTGCCACCGGAAACAGTGCGATCAACGGCGCAGCGGTGTATGCGAAGACCGGCATGGCCACGTTCAACGCCGGCAGCTATACCGGCAATACCGCAAGCAACGGCGGCGCGGTTGGCGTAGGCGACGTGAACGCTCGCTTGTATTTCACCGGCAATGTGCAGGTGAAGAACAATACGTTAAGCAGTGGGGGCGAAAGCAACGTCTACCTCGATCGGGATGATGATGCGGTCGTTAATATTGATGCGCTTGGCGCAAATGCGGCCATTGGCATCTACGTTCCGGATGAAGTGGTAAACACCCGCAGCGTTCCCGGTGCGAGGTTTGCCATCTATTCCAGCGATGCAAATGTCGGCAAAATCACCAACGACCGCTTTGAGACCTTGACCGTTCAGACGGATACCGCGGCTAAGAAGCTTTACTGGGGCAATTCAATTCGAGTCGAGGTGTGCTATCTAGCCAGCTATGCGAACGGTCTTCCGAATGGAACCGATAATCATGGTGGAACTGTAAAACCCGTATTCAATTATTATCCGAGCCTCGACAATCAGGGAAAGATCGCGTTGTCGGAGCTCGCTGCTGATGTGTACAGCACTAATACAATCAGCGGTTTGTCGGCAACTGCTGCTTACGGCGGAGCATTCTACTACAATGCGCCCGACTACAGCTACGACATAACCACGCTTGTCTGGAACATGGCGGAGGAAAAGTGGCAGGTCGTTATGCGCAACGGCAATACAGTGGACCTTCCTGGCCGGATATACCTTATTTACGCAGAGCCCGCCTACATATCCATCGAGAACAACACCGATATGCCACTGAACGTCAAAAGTCTGACCATGTCGGTCAAAGGCGATGATGTCAGCGTGATTACGAAAGATGGAAACACAGGCTACGGCATGGTCTTTGCTAAAAACGGAGCTATCCGCTCGGCGCTTCTCCCGATAGCGGCAGACGATCTCGCACTTAGCGCGCGCACCTCCATCAACTTGCTGATTCCAGGCGGGCAGGGCATGGCTTACATGCTGGATGGAGTTTTTGGTACAACTGAGGAGGGAGAAGTCAGACTTCGCCGAGGGGCAGAGGATCGCCTTGTCGAGCAAATGATACAGGTGTCCAGCACAGGCGCTTTCGAACAGCTCACGGGGTCGACCCTGAGCACGCCAGGAACCTATCATGTGATTTTCGGCGATGACAAATACATATGCAAGGTCAAAGATGCATCTGGCGTAGAGCATCCCTACAGCAAGATAAGCCTTGCGATTGCGGATATCAAAAACGGGACGATTACGCTTAAGACCCCCAATACAGCTGTCATAGAAATGCTGACAGACTACCTGCTTCCGGCATCGGACTATGTTCTGATTCCCCGTGGATATGACATCACGTTGACTACGGCGGCGCCTGAGGGCACGGAAGGAGTTACCTATACCTATAACGGCGAGTCCGAAGACGGTCGGGCTATCATCAGCCGCGATTCGGAAAACACGAACTCCATGATCGATGCTTGGAACGGCAATGCTGGGACCGATACGGTAAATGCCCTGGATGGCACCACGCTCAGAGTCAACAACCTTGTCTTTGATGGGAAGAGCGTCAGGGGCAGCAGTGATGGCGGTGCCGTGGGTTCCAAGTACGTGAACGTCTATATCGACAACGTAGATTTCAAAAACGTGTATGCAAGCAATGGCGGCGCCATGCTGATCATGTTCTCCGCGAAGGATAAAAACAACAAACGGACGGTACCAGGCACGATTCTTGAAGTAAAGAACTCGAATTTCACCGGTTGCACCTCTACGACAACGGAAATATCCAACCGTCTGGGAGGTGGAGCCATCGTCACCAATGCTGCAACGATGACGCTCGAAAACTGCAACTTTGATACTTGTACTGCAGTTGACCAAGCTGGCGCTGTGTTCCATCGCGTGGACGACAATTACGACTCTTGGGCGAACATCACGGGGTGCACATTTACCAATTGCTCGGCGAATGCGGCGGGCGGACTGGAGCTTGACTCCAAGACCATCGAGGTGCGTGACACCACATTTGAGCACTGCGTGGCAAAGGTCCGTAACGGCGGCGGATTCAACATCTATGCGTTAAATAGCGCAACTCCAGAGAGCGGCAGTTCGGTAACCGTGAAAGGCTGCGTCTTCAATGATTGCCAAGCCAACAACAATCAGTATGGCGGCGGTTTCCGCAGCAATTCCCAGTACGCTTCCATCGCAGATTGCACCTTTACGAATTGCCAGGCAAAGACTGGTGGCGGCTTCGCGATTTCCAGCAACAAGGCGGTTAAGGGAGAGGTGTACGGCTGCACGTTTGAAAGATGCACCTCCGTTAACGGCGGCGGAGGAATCCATGCTCTGTCCACCGAGTTCGTCATCAGCGACTGCAGATACATCAAAACCAGCACGAATATCAGCGATCGGCTTACCGAGGCTGACGCGAAATACCTCAGCAGGGTTGAAACGGAGAATGGGGTCACATACTATACCTACGTTTTCGCATCTGATACGGAAGCTGAAGCGTTTAAGACCGCATATGGTTTAACCGAGACAATCGAAACCGAGCAGTCGCAGATACGCAATTGTTCATCCGCCAACAACGGCGGCGGCGTGTATCACTTTAAAGAAGCGAACAATAGCTCCATGACTATCACCAATTCCGTTATCACGGGCAACCGAACAACGGGCAGCAACAAGAACGGCGGCGGCGTATACACCAACGCGCGCACTGTGAACATCAGCGACGCCGAGATCACAGACAACACCTGCACCAACAAAGGCGGCGGCGTGTACGCAGAGATATGCACTTCGATGACCATCGCAGATTCAGACATTTCCAGAAACACCGCTTCCAGCGATGGCGGTGGAATCTGGAATGGGGTAAACGACTCGAGTCTAGCCGTCGAGGGTAGTACCATCGACGGCAACACCTCGAACGGCAATGGTGGCGGAATCTTTACGCAAGCCAAGACGGTTACCATCAAAGCCAGCACGACGAAAACCGACGCGAGCGGCAATGCGGTTCGCTCGTCTGTGTCCAACAACAGAGCGAAGGTCGGCGGTGGCATCTACCAGAACCGAAATGTGGCTGGATCGAAGCTCGAAATCGAAGACGTCAACATCAATGGCAATAACGCAACAGCTGGCGATGCTGGAGGCATCTATGCGAACGTGCGGACGCTGAAGGCGGTAACGTCGGAGATTTCGAGAAACAGTGCGACAGGCAACGGTGGCGGCATCTGGAATGAAGTAAACGACTCAACATTAACGCTTGAGGGTTGCAAACTTGACGCTAACACGTCTGGTAGTAACGGCGGCGGCATTTACACGTTCGCAAAAATCATCGGAATCAGTGCCCACGTGGACGAAGAGGGCTCTGCGGCGACAACCACTCGCACTACGATTTCCAACAACACGGCGGCAAAGAACGGCGGCGGAGTTTATCAGAGCAGAAACGTTGACGGTTCTGCGCTTACCATCTCTGGAACGGATATTAAGAAGAATACTGCCAACGGCACCGGAGGCGGCGATTTTGGCGGCGGTGGCGTGTATGCCAACATCCAAACAATGACCCTTACCGATTCAGAGGTTAGCGGTAATTCGGCGGCAAAGAACGGCGGCGGTATCTACAAGAACGGCAATAACACTGCCAATAGTCTGGTTATCGACAGCTCCACGGTAAAAGACAACAGCGCTGGTAACCAGGGCGGCGGAATCTATGACCTCTCTCAGCTCTGGTTGAGGAACGATGTCAAGATAACAGGCAATCGCTTGACCACAAATACTGTGGCCAACTGTGCAGGTGTGTATCTGAACAATAGCCGTACCCTCATAATAGGACCGGAAAACCCACCGGAGGACTTCAAGGACACTATCATCGTCCGCGACAACACCGCTGCTGACGGCACTCCGTCCAACCTGCGGCTGTGGAGCGATGGAACGCAGAACAACGCCGCCAGCGTCCTTGTCTACTGTGACCTGAACAAGGGCAGCGAAATCCGCGTAGTAAACGCCGCCAAGGTGGGCACGCAGTTCGGCAGCTCGACAATAGAAGATCCTTACGGGTTTGCGGATGACTTTGCAGTATTCAAAGCCGATGCCAGCACTCTCCACGGCATCATCGACCGTAACGATCCGAACAAAAAACGGATTATCTGGGCTGGACCGCCCATCGCCAAGATTACAGATGGTGACGGCAATCTGTTGTTCATGAAAACAGGGTTTGACATCGACGGAAATTCCGAAGGCTCCTCTCCGGCAATCTTCGATCGGTTGGGTACTGGAAACGATGCTCCGAGTACGGTTGCGGCATTCAACATGCTTTGCGCAGACAGCCCGGTTCTGTACAACAAAGACGGCTCGCCGTACACAGGCGAGGCATATTGCATCAAGATGCTCGACAACTTCGAGACGCCTGCCTATATGCGGGTTGCGAATGTAGCGGGTAGAACGATCACCTTTACTACTGCAGGCAAGGGTGATACCGACGGGTATCCCTTTAAGGGCAGCGGCACTCGTGCGACAGTGACGCGGGGCCCATCGGTGGCCGCCGATAAGAGTACGCTCAATGCTTACGGTAGCCTGGTGCTGACGAATATCGTCGTGGATGGCGGCTCGGAAAGCGGCGTTGCCCCAGGTAAAAGCACACGTTGCCTGTGGGTCGAAACGGCGGCGGGAGCTGATGTTGTGCTCGGCGAGAGCGCACTGCTGCAAAACGCAACCGTATCTTCGGATAGCAGAGGCGGCGGTGGAGCATATATCCAGAGCGGTACTCTCAAGATCGAAGGCGGCACCATCCGCAACTGCACGGCAAACAATGGCGGTGGTGTCTACGAGAATGCCGGCACGCTGGTGCTCGGGGCGGGCAGTGTCTATCAATGCACGGCTACCGGAAACGGCGGCGGAGTATACCTGAACAACGGGCAATTCACCATGTCCGGCGGTTCGGTCAGCAACGGGTCGGCAGCTTCAGGCGGCGGAGTGTATGTTGCCAACAACAGAACCTTCAATATGATCGGCGGCTCCATCGTTAGGAACAACGCCAGCACGACTGGCGGCGGTATCGCCGTCGGCGGAACTGGTGCCAGGTTGAATTTCTCCGGCAGAGTGAATGTTTCGGGTAATACCAGCGACAGAAGCGACGCAGCAGGTAAGGCTTGCAACGTGGAGCTGAACCAAAACTCGAAATCTGTCATCAACACCAACAACGGCGGCTTATACGCAGGGTCGTACATCGGTGTGTATGTTCCGGGGAATGACACTACGAATCCGTACAAGGATTACGGCGGAGAAAAAGACAATTTCGGCACCTTCGCAAACGGCGACAACAAGACAACCTTCTATAGCTTTGTCAACGATAGGAATGGTTTGAAGGGCGGCATTATCGAGAATCCGGAGCCGAACACCATCTACTGGATTCAGATCTTCTCTTTGACGGTCAGCAAAGAGGTAGAGGCCGGCAATTCGACGACGCGTGATCCGGAGGAGCCGTTCCTGTTCGAGGTGCGCATCAGCGGGAATGCAACCGTGACCGGTCAGCTTAACGCGAGAGACATCGACAGCAGCACCGGCGATTACGGCGCCATGTGGTTTACCAGCAACGGAACGGACACAACAACGGCCTACTTTACGTTGAAGGACGGCGAGTCCATCACGGGTGTGAATCTGTCCGAAGGTCTGACTTACAACGTAATCGAGTATGCGATCGTTTCCGGCGGGCCTTATACGGACCAGCAGAAACGTTATGCGGCTATGCCGATGAATGGCTACAACCCGCAAAACAAGGAGTTGGTGTACGAAGGAACAACGTACACGGTGCGCGAGGTGAACTCCTATAGCGGCAAAATTGGCGAGAACAAGGGCGAGACAGAGATCGATCCGTATACTTCCGCAGTCGAGTTTACTAACTTGATGCCTATCTGCAAGATCACGGATAGCAGAGGCAACCTGCTTTATAGGCAGTATACCTGGAACAAAAAAACCTTCTATGCCCCCGCGGTCTATACAGAGCTGACGGGTGACAACGGTGCGTTCGAGGCTTTGAAGGGAGATCTGTACACTTCGAACGACGATAATCCACTCAGGTGGAGCGTCGGCAACGGAGTGCAGATCAAGATGCTGATCGGGGAATACAACCTGAACGAAGCGATTACGGCAGACACGGGCAAAGTCACCCTTACCACGGCATCCGATTCAGATGCGCTGTTCCCGAAACAGGATGCCAGAGCGATTTCCGTCATAAAGCGCAACTCCTTCAATGATGCCTCTATGTTCACCGCAAGCGGCGATCTAACGCTGACCGACATTGCCCTTGACGGTGTGAAGGGCACTTATACGGTGGGGGCAAACGGCGGTATTGCCAATGTTCCCAACGGTGGCAATCTGACCATCGCAGCTGGCGCTAGGCTGGAAAACTCGAAGACCGCGGAAGGGTATTACGGCGGTGCGGTGTATGTTGCAGATGGCGGTACTGCCACCATGACCGGCGGCACGATCAACAAAAATGCCTCTGTCGGCAATGGTGCAGGCATTTACCTGGCACAGGGCGGCACGCTGAATCTTTCCGATGCCCCGAACTTTGGTGGTAAAGGGACTGATGTCAGTGGCAACATCACCACGACGAATGGAAACTTCAAAGACGGCGAGCTTATTGCCGAGCTCAATGGCGGCAAGAGCTATACCAAGGCACGTCAGGACATCTACATTGAAGGGTATGCGGGCGACGATGGCGCCGTTAACGCAGCATCTCTCGTTGTTGCCGGGGACATGAATGCCGCTGCTGGTTCCATCTGGGTTTGGGCTGCTGAACCGCCGCATTATAAGTCATTGCAGCAGTTCGCTCGTGTTGCTAGCGGGGTCACGGCTTCGGAGGCGAGCTGCAGCGTATTCAGGAATGCCCGGGATGATTCGACGACGGAAAACGAAACGGGCGATTACCTATATGGCACGCTCGAGGGAGAAACGCCGGGTTATGTGTACTGGAATGGCCTTTCGGGGAATCAAAAGGTAATCCTCAAAAAGGTTCTCGGTGCCAGCGGAGGCGCAAACGCGCCGCTGTCGGGTGCTGTGTTCGATGTGTACAGGGGTATTAGCGATAGTCCTTATGTCGTGAACACCACTGGGGAAGCGCTGAGGGGGCTGCAGTCCGATTCCAGCGGCGCCTTCTGGATCGGCACGTTGCCTTACGGAACGTATTATCTGCACGAGACCGCAACTCCAAGTGCTGCGTACCAGAACGGCTCCAATGGTTGGTGGTACTTCCTGATCATTGACGGTTCCGGTGTTCACGAATCGGATCAATATGGCACTAGGGATGCGGCCAGAACCGCAGCAGAGGAGTGGAAGGCTTCGCATTCGAGCTAAGCGATTAAGACCGACGTCCGTCCGCGCAGCGGCAAGTCCTAACGCGCGGCGACGCGGTTTCGTTCGCTGTGCTTCGCGGCGTGAGGTGCCGCGCAAGCAATCTTTTATCCCGCAATGACGCGGTTGCGGCCGCTGTGCTTCGCGGCGTAAAGCGCCATATCCACGCGTGCGAACAGGGAGCTCGGCGTGTCGTCTTCCTGTGCGCACGCGACGCCGAAGCTTACCGTGACCTTGCCGACTATCGGAAATGGCTCGCGCTCCACGGTGGCGCGGATGCGTTCGGCCAATGAATAAGCGTCGTCGGCGCTGATGCTGTCGGCAATGATCAGGAATTCTTCGCCGCCCCAGCGGCCGACAACGTCTTCGTCGCGCACCATAGCCCGCACGCGATGGCTCAGCTCTTTCAACACGACATCGCCGACTTCGTGGCCATAGGTGTCGTTTACTTCTTTGAAGTGATCGATGTCGTACATGAGCACTGCGAATCCCTGGTCGCTGCGGCGACGGCGTTTGAGCAGACGTTGCTCGATGTCCTTATCGAGTGAACGACGGTTGAAAAGCCCGGTCAACTGGTCGTGCTGGGCCAGCTGCTGCAATTCCTTGATGGTTTCGTTCAGGTCGTCTGTTGTGGCTTCCAGGAACGTTACCAATCGATCGGAAAGCGGTTTGAATATCATGCCGCTATCCGTCAGTTCGGAATCGTTGATTTGCTTGGGAGCGAACTCTTCGGGGATGTCGCCCTCCCTGAACGCGGCAACCACGATTGTGCTGTTCAGCAGCTCGCCGCCCTCGGGGGTGCGCAGGATTTCGCCATAGCCGTAGGCATAGCTCAATCCGGGGCAGATTTGCTGATAGTACTCGAATTCGCGGTCGGCGCGATCATCGCCCAGGTACACGCGACGGTTGATGCAGGCGAACAGCATTAGCGCCTGCGGTGCGTATTGCGCCATCTCGTTGGCCGATGCCAGCGTGTTGCGCAGCAGATATTCGGGCTTCGTGTACGATAGCGTGACCTGCGATCCCTCCGTGAGCGTCGCCGAAAAATGCAAGGCGCCATCCTCTGCGAACTGCGTGGGCACGCGCGCAATCAACCGGTTGCCGCTCGGCGTGAGCAACGGGAAGGCGCATACGTTCGCGTAGAAGGCTTCATCCAAATCGACGTCAAGGTACTTGCGGTATATGTTGGCTGCAGGAACGCCGTCGATGGTCTCCACGTATCCGTTGTCGCGCATGCTGGTGACGACCATCTCGCGACCAATGGGGCGCCAACCCAGGTTGTAGTCGGTTTTGATGTGCAGATCCTCGCCGTGGAACACAACTGCAAGGATGCCTTTGTCGCAGATTTCATGGCTCGTGAACACCATGGACTGGTCGTTGCCGGGCTCTTGGGTGCCCGCTTGCGCGCCGAAGACGGAAATGTCAGGATAGCGGCTCTCGAGCGCTTCGATCACCGGCGTGGGAGCGATCATCGCGCATGCGGTGAGCAGAAGAACGCCCTTCACATGCTGGATATGGGTTAGCTCCTCACACAACCGCTCGCCGGCCTCATGCGGGTCCATGTCATGGCAGTCGTACAAGAAGACATCGAAGCTGCTGCGTTCAAAGTAGACGATCGTAACCATCGAGTCGTGCGGCACTTCGATTTCCGGCCCGATCGCTCCGAGCGTAGTCATGCCTACGATGCTGGCTTTCGGAAGGGTTTCGCATTGCAAGCGCATGCGTTCCGATATGTAATCAGAGTCGCATCTCGGCTCGTATATCTGCATTAGACACGCGCTGCAATTCTGGTAGCGTGCTCCTTCTGCGATTTTGCGGTTCATCTCTTCTGGAGACAGATTTTCGTCGAGGAAGTAGGTCTCTTGGTACACGGCGTGTCATCCTCCTCCAAAAAACGTTGAGAACCGTGAATCTAGTTTAATCAAGGATGCTCCGAATTGAAACCCCCGAAGCTTCACCTGCTGGACAACGATTCTCGGGCGAAGGCGGTAAACAGAGCTCCGTTTTCTGCCCCTCCTTGCTTCTTCTCTTCATTGCGGCGCTCGTTTTTGCTGTACAGCACAGCAATTGGGTATACAATTTACGTATCTATAGGGCGAATGCTGTTATGCCCAAAACACACGGGAAAGCGAAGGCACAGCCATATGAAGTACATGAAGCTAGGCGACCTGTTAGTCGACGCGGGAGTCATCACCGATGAGCAGCTGGGCGCTGCGTTGAAATCCCAGAAGGAAAGCAAGCGCCGTTTGGGTGATGAGCTCATCAAAACCGGCATAATCACAGAGCGTCAATTGATCGACGCGCTGATGATGCAGCTGGGCATCGAGTTCATCGACCTTTCCACTGTCGACATCGATCCCGAGATGACCAAGATACTGTCCAAGAACATCGCTAAGAAGTATTCGGTCGTGCCGGTTCGCACGCGCGGCGACGAGCTGTACTTGGCCATGGCCGACCCGCTGAACTTCATCGCATCCGAGGAGGTTCACACGGCAACGCATCGGCGCGTCGTGCCGATGATAGCCACGCAAAGCGGCATCGAGCACGCTATCTCCACCCTATACGGCACCGAGGGTGCGCGGCGCGCAATCCGCGAGATGCAGGAAGAGACGACCTCGAGTACGGATTACACCGCCACGCAAACCAGCGAGCTTGGAGACTCCGATTCGGCGGCGCCGTCCATCCGCCTGGTGGATAGCATCATCGAGCGCGGCATTTCGGAACGCGCGTCCGACATCCACATCGAGCCGCAAGAGGACATCATCGTCGTGCGCATGCGCGTTGACGGCCTGCTGCACCAGACGCTGACCATCCCCAAAGAACTCCAGCAATCTGTGACCAGCCGCATCAAGATCATGTGCAACATGGATGTGACCGAGCGGCGTGTCCCTCAGGACGGCCGTGCTATCGTGCGTGTGCGCATGCGCGAAGCCGACCTGCGCGTTTCCACATTGCCTACCGTGCACGGCGAGAAGATCGTAATGCGCATCCTCGACCGCGAGATAAAGCAGAATACTGCCGAAGAGCTGGGCTTCTACGGTCACAATCTCGAGGTCTACAACCACCTGCTCGAGAACACGCAGGGCGTTATCCTGCTGGTGGGTCCCACCGGCTCAGGAAAGAGCTCCACTCTGTTCACGATGATCAACGTGCTCAACACCGAGTACGTGAACATCGTCACGCTTGAGGACCCGGTCGAATACAACATCCCCGGTGTGGCGCAGGTGCAGGTGAACGAGAAAACCGGCACATCGTTTGCGAGCGGTCTGCGCTCCATCTTGCGCCAGGACCCCGATATCGTCAGCGTTGGCGAGATCCGCGACAACGAGACCGCCGAGATCGCTATGCGTGCTGCCGTAACGGGCCACCTGGTGCTGTCCACGCTGCACACGGGCGACGCGCTTTCGACGCTCGACCGCTTGTCCGACATGGGCATCGAGCCCTATATGCTGGCAACTGCCCTCAAGGGCGTCATCAGCCAGCGTTTGGTGCGTCGCATCTGCCCGCATTGCCGCAAGGAATACACCCCCACGCCCGACGAGCTTGAGAGCATCGGCATGGATCCGGAAACCGAGGATGTGAAATTCTACCGCGGAGCGGGCTGCTCCGAATGCTTCGGCAGCGGCTATCGCGGACGCATCGCGGTTGCCGAGGGCCTGGTCATAACCAAGGACATCAAGGATGCCATCCATGCGCAGGCTTCGCACGAGGTTCTGGCCGAAAAAGTGCGCGAGTCGGGTTTCCAGCCCATGATCGTGAATGCTCGCGAACTGGTGCTCAAAGGGACCACGACCGTGGATGAGGTGGCCCGTACAATCTATACGACGGACTAAAGGGGGCGCGCTATGGGACTGATGGATAGGATCGTCGAGATCGCCGAGCAGATGCGCGCTTCCGATGTGCACATCGCTGCGGGCTTGCCGGCGCGCGTGCGCGTGGACGGCAAACTCGTCGACATGAACGACCAAATCCTCACGCCCGAGGATTGCGAGGCGATAGCGCGCGACGCCGCTGGCTCTGATTATGAGAAGATCGCGAAAATCGGCGAGTTGGACATGGCCAGCACCTATGCGGGTCATGTGCGTTGCCGTTTGAACATCTATCGCTCCATGCGCTCGGTTTGCCTGGCCATCCGCCTGCTGTCGAACCACATCCCGGAGCTCAGCACGCTTGGTCTGCCGCCGGCCGTTTTGGATTTTCCCAAGTACCGAAAAGGCATCATCTTGGTCACGGGCGAGACGGGTTCCGGCAAATCCACGACGTTGGCGGCCATCCTGAATCAGATCAACATGACGCGACCCGACCACATCATCACGCTGGAGGATCCTATCGAGTACATCTACGATCCGCAGCTGTGCAGCATCGACCAGCGCGAGATCGGTCGCGACACCGTCAGCTACGCCGAGGGGCTGCGTGCCATCCTGCGTGAGGACCCCGACGTGATTCTTATCGGCGAGATGCGCGACCTCGATACCATCGAGACGGCGCTGACTGCTGCCGAGACAGGCCATTTGGTGTTCGGCACGTTGCACACGAAGAGCGCAGCCGATTCGGTCGATCGTCTGGTCGATGTGTTCCCCGAGGGCCGTCAGCGCCAGATACGCTTACAGCTTTCGATGACGCTCGAGGCCGTGCTTTCCCAGCAGCTGCTGCCGCGTCGCGAGGGCACGGGCCGCTGCGTGGCGTGCGAGGTCATGATCGTGAACCATGCTATCCGCAATCTGATTCGCGAGGGTAAGACTCCGCAGATCGAAAACACGTTGGCCACGACCGCGGAGCTCGGTT